>JANNEX010000461.1:0-7701 GCA_031379155.1 Rubrivivax sp. | reverse complement strand
TCCGCGCCGTGATCGAGGGCCCGGCGGCGCGCCGTGCGGCCGAGCTGGGCGCTGAGCGCGCGGCCAAGGCCGGCCCGGCACTGGTTGAGGCCGGACGCAAAGCGGTCGCGGCCGGCTCGGTGGCCAGGATGATCGCGCCCGCCATGAAGTTTCACGAATTCATCTGCGCCCTGTCGGGCAACGCGCTGATTGCACCGGCACTGGAAACCCACTTGACCTGCACCCAACGCGTGATGGGCGGGGTGCTGATCCGCGCTGAGAAGCCACGCGACATCTGGGACCAGCACGAGGCGATCCTGCCGGCCATCGTCAAAGGCGACGGCGAGCGCGCCGAGGCACTGGCGCGATCACACTCGCAATTGCTCGCTCCCATGCAAACCGAAGTAGAGCAGTGGAGACAGGCAATTCAATCAAGTTCCCTCAAGAACCAAACACCACACGAGCAAGGCTTGGGCCTGGATCAAGTCGGCCAGCGCGCCTTCCAAGTCTTGTGTGCCCAGGCGCAACCAGCCCCGGTCGCGCAACACGCAGCCGCGCGCCAAGGGGCGTTCGCCAACCGCCTGCAGCACGGCACCGATCTCGGTCAGGGCCCCTGCGGTGGTGTCCATTTGCATCGCTCGCGCGGCGCGCAAGCGCAAGGCCAGATCTGACTGCCTGTCAGCACCCAGAGTGGCCAAGCCAGCATCGGCATAAGCCCGGCTGGCGCTGTCTTGGCCCAACTGCCGCGCAGCGTCGGCGGCCAGCACGGACCAGGCCGCGCGTTGGCCGGGCGCTTTGAATTCGGGCTCGCCCTCCAGCGCTTGCAAACGCTGCAACGCTTGGGCCGGGGCACGAAAAGCCAACGCCTCCAGCGACGCCAACCTGCCTGTTGCCGAGGCCCAGCACGCGGCCTGCGCCGCGTTGCTGAAGAACAGGCCCAAAACCAGGCCCACCACCCGTGCTGACACAGCCGTCCACAGGCCTGCCGGCCGGCCCAGGACAGGGTAGCTGCATGTGGTGAACTGCATGCGAGACAACGCGGCTTTGCGAGCTCAAGGTGGCAGCCCTGGGGCTTGAGCGGGGTTCGAGAGGACTCCACACGCTATCGGCGCGCCAGCCCTCGGCTTGAGAACGGGCCGCAGCATAGCGGGGCTGCAGCGAGCGGCTGGTGTGCGCGCAGAAGCGCCCCTAAACTGCGGGCCTTGGCGGCCACCGGCAATAAACCTTCAGCCGGTTACCCGACCTGCAGACCTTCGCCGAATTAGGCCTTGGCGGGCATGAACTGCCAACAATGGCTTGGCCTGATGGGCCCATCCAACATGCCCAAGCACTTGGTCGACAAATTGGCCGCCGCGATGGACCTGGTGCTGCGCATGCCCGACGTGGTGCAAACGCATGTCGGGCATGGCCCGGGATGTCGCCACGCCGGGCCCGAGGAGATGAAACGCGAGCTAGAAAGCGACGTCCCGCGCCGGGCGAAGTTGGGCTTGGAACTTAACGTCAAGCCGCTGGGCTGACAGCGTGCGGTGTGCGGCGTGCGGGTGCTGCGGGTGGCGCTACAAGTGCTGCCAGGCCGGCAGCGGCGGCCCGTGCTGAATGTTGTTCGGGCCGTCCCACGCCTGGCGTTTAGCAGCCTGGGCCTCGTCCATCGGCCTGCGACTGCAGGCACTGCAACGCTGCGGCCGGATCATTCTGCGCTGGAGCCAACAGGTGCCGCCCCCAGGTCGCTGCAGTGCGGGCTGGCGAGAATGCCAGCGCGTTCAACATAGCGAATCGCGGCCGGTCTTGAGATTGCCGCTCCAGACGACAGCGCTGAAAAACACTGCTGAAGCCTTGGGTGTGCGGCACGGCGAGCTTGGCGACATCAACGCGCGCGCTGCACCGGCGTCGTGGCGGCCCCGGCGCGTCAAGACGCCGGGCCGCAGGTGTTCAAGCCAACGTCGAACTTACTGCTTGGCACCTTCAACCAGGCGGCGCCCCAGAGACACGGCGTAGGGTGCCGCACGGGCCGCCAGCATGGGGTCGGCCGAGGCCTCAACACCCTTGGGCAAGACCATCGGGTTGTAGTTGATGTTCACGCAAGCACCGGTGGCATCGGCGGCCACGCTTTTGATGGTCAAGCGGCCCAGCGTGACCTTCCTGCGGTCCTCAGGCAGCGGCGTGATGGCACTGTCCAGCGTGTCGCCCGGCTGCGCCAGCTGCAACACAAAGTCAAAGGCCACGCCGCCTGCGGCGACCCGCTGGCGCAGCTCGTCCATCAAGAAATCAGTGCCTTTGGCCTTGGCTTCTTCATCGGTCAAGCCTTGCGTGCCGCCGACTGGTTCGAAGACCCATTTGCCAAATTGCTTTTTGCCAGCGGCGTCGACAAAAGCAAATGCATGCACGCCCCAATAGTTGACCGTGCCAAAGCTGGCCGGCACGGGCTGGCTCGCAAAGTACTTGCCTTGCAGCAACACGTCGGGGTTGGCGTCGGCAAAGGCCTTGACCTTTTGGGCGTCCACCTTTTTGGTCTCTGCGTCGGGCGTCAATGACGTGAGCCGGCCCAGCATTTGCTGCGGCGACGTAGCGCCGAAGATGGGCGCCGAGATGTTGCCCATCAGCCAGGTTTCACCACGCGGCAACTCAAACTGCAACGCCATGTTGCGCTGGCTCTTGGCGTTGTCAGGCGCCTTGGGGTTGCCGCCACCCATCGAGAACCGCGCCACCACCGGCACTGGCTTGCCGCTGAACGCCGTTGACACCGACAGCGCCCTGCCCTGCGCGTTGCCCACGAATTCAGCCGTGGCGCAGACACCTTTGGCACCCGATCGCCTGTAGCCGGCGAACTTGCCGTTGGCGTTTTCAAACGCGTCCACCATTTGTGTGGGGTCGACTTGCGACAACACAGGCAGGCTTGTGACGGCAGCGGCGCAGGCCATGGCGGACAAAACCAGGGGGCGTGCATTCAGGAATTTGCGCATACGGGTCCTTCTTCGGTTTGGGGGGCGGGAAATAAGATGCGTACAGCGGGGTTGCAGGGTCGGTCGGCTCAGACGCCGCGTTCTTTCAACCAGTCGGCGGTTAGTTTTTGCGCATAGATGGCTGCGGTCTTGTCGTAGGTCGGCCGGTAGTCGGCGTTGAAGCCGTGGTTAACGTTGGGGAAGACAACGATCTCTGAGCCACTGCCCGACTTGACGATGCCCGCGCGCATCTGGTCAATAACGGCCGGCTTGACGAAGGCGTCGATACCGGCGTACAGGCCTAGCACCGGCACACCCAAGTTGGCGGCAAAGTCCACCGGGTCTTGCGGCTTGATGGGTGACTTCATGCCGTCCAACAAACCGTAGTACGACACGGCTGCTTTGAGCTTGCTGTTGTGCTGCGCATAAACCCAAGCCGCACGGCCACCCCAGCAGTAGCCCACCAGGCCCAGGCGGGCGGTGTCGGCGCTGCCGCTGGCACTTGCAAAGGCCACGGCAGCGTCGAGGTCGCTGTTGACCTGCGCGTCAGGCACCTTGGCCACCACGGTGGACAGAATGGCGCCGATGTCGGTCAGCTTCGACACGTCACCCTGGCGCGCAAACATCTCGGGCGCGATGGCGTAGTAGCCCAGCTTGGCGAAGCGGCGGCACATGTCCTTGATGTGCTCGTGCACGCCAAAAATTTCTTGCACCACCAGCAGCACCGGGTACTTGCCGGGCGCACTCGGCATGGCCCGGTAGGCCGGAATCTTGCCGTCGGCCACGGGCACGCTGACCTCGCCAGCCAGCAAGCCGGCGCTGTCGGTGACGATGGCTTGTGCCAGCACCGGGTTGGACGCCACGGCGAAACCCGAGGCCAGGGACGTGACGACAAAACCGCGCCGAGACAAGGCCGATTCAGTGCGTTCGTCGGTGGGTTTTCCGGCCGGGTGGGCGGCAGGTCTTGTGGCAGCTTCTGCGGCGTTGAAGTCGATAGCCTTGAGGCCGTAGTCGATCAGTTTCATCAGTAGCTCATGCTCGGGTGGGGTGGGTGGATGGGGGTTGGAAAAAAAGCGGTCGGCCTACGCGCTTGGCGCGTTGCGCGCGCCTTGACCCGAAAGCGCAACGCGCAGTGTTTGCAACTGCGCCGTCATGGTCTTGAGCTGAGCGGCGCTGCATTGCGTGCTGCACGCCACCTGGGCGTGCACGGCCTGTGCTCGCCGGCGCAAGGCCAAGCCTGCGGCGGTGAGGGTGATGAGGACCGACCGGTCATCGGCAGCGCTGCGTTGGCGCAGCACCAGCCCCTGGGCCACCAGCTTGCGCACCAAGGGCGACAAGGTGCCGGAGTCCAGCGCCACGGCCTGCGCCAGGGCGCCGGCGGTGAGCTCACGAAACTGCCACAGCGCCAGCATCACCACGTATTGCGGGTAGGTCAGCCCCAGCGGCGCCAACAACGGCCGGTAGGTCTTGGTCATAGCCAGCGACGCTGCGTACAACGCAAAACACAACTGGTTTTGAAGCGACAGATCAGACTCGGTAGGCTTGTTCTTCATCGGCGGGTTGGCAGGTTTGAAAAGCTCTCGGTTCAGTTTATATTGCACGTTGATATATCTTATCAAAGATATTTGATCGCAATTCGGCATGACCCCGCCGGCTCAAGCCGCCGGCTTGTCCTGCGCTGCCTCAGCCTTAGCCCCGGCCTCAGCCTCAGTCTTGTCCTCAGGCGCCTTGGTGTGCTTGATGAACATCTGCGCCGCCACGATGCCCACTTCGTACAAGATGCACATGGGAATGGCCAGCGCCAGTTGCGAGATGACGTCGGGCGGCGTGACCACGGCAGCCACGATGAAGGCGCCGACGACAAAGTAGCCGCGCGCTTGCTTCAACTGCGCGATGCTGACAATGCCCATGCGCGCCAGCACGATGACCGCGATGGGCACTTCAAAGGCGATGCCAAACACCAGGAAGAGCGTCAGCACAAAGCCGAAGTACTGTTCAATGTCAGGCGCCGCAGTGATGCTGGTGGGCGCGAATGCCTGGATGAATTTGCTCATGCCCGGGATGACCAGGAAGTAGCAAAAGGCCACGCCAGCCACAAACAGCAGCGTGCTCGACACCACCAGCGGCAACACCAGGCGCTTTTCGTGCGAATACAGGCCCGGCGCCACAAAGGCCCAGACCTGATAAAGCACCACGGGCAAGGCCAGCATGAAAGCGGCCATGAGCGTGATCTTCAGCGGCACCAAAATGGGCGAGATGACGTTGGTGGCGATGAGCTTGGCGCCCACCGGCAGGTGGGCCAGTAGCGGCGCGGCCAACAGGTCATACAGGCCCGATGGCCCGGGCCAGAAGGCCAGCACCGCAAAGGCCACGGCCATGGCAATGACGGCGCGGATGAGGCGGTCACGCAGCTCAATCAGGTGCGAGACAAACGGCGCTTCGGTGCCTTCGAGTTCGTCTTTCTTTTCCGGCTCGCTCATCGCGGCACTTTCACGCCGGGCGGCCGAAAGCGTGCCACACGGGCCGCGCCTGACAATGCCTTGGTGCGAATGCCCTGGCGCTGTTTGTACCAATTGGGCGTGGCGCCTTTTTTCAAGCGCCAATTTTTCTTCGGGCGGGTGTAGCTGGGCGGGGCTGGCTCGAAGGTGCTGGTGCCATCGAGCCCCAGTTGCGGGCCGGATCCAGCGCTGGAACTGCTGCTGTTCCAGTCCGTCTCTAGCGCGGCGGTGGCGTCGTTAACCTCGGTGCGCACGGTTTGCTCGACATTGCGCGCCGCGTCTTCAAACTGTGTGCGCATCTTCTTGAGTTCATCCAACTCGATGGAGCGGTTGACCTCGGCCTTCACGTCGGCCACATAGCGCTGCGCTTTGCCAAACAAATGGCCCACGGTGCGCGCCACCTTGGGCAGCTTTTCAGGCCCGATGACGATCAGCGCCACGGCGCCGATGAGGGCAATTTTGTCGAATCCGAAGTCGATCATGCAGGGGCGCTTGCGCTGCGCCAGGGCTTGCCTGGCGCAGCGCTTGAGCGGTTATGAGCTCTTGGTCTTGGCTTCGACGTCCACGGTGTTGGGGTCGGCCTGTTTGGTGGTGGTGACCTGCGCGGGGGGCGCAGCAGGGTCGGTGCCAGCCGCCGCATCGGTGCCACTCTTGATGCCGTCCTTGAAGCCCTTGACGGCGCCGCCCAGGTCAGCGCCGATGTTGCGCAACTTCTTGGTGCCAAAGATCAACACCACCACGGCCAACACGATCAGCCAATGCCAAATGCTCAAGCCACCCATGATCTACTCCAACAAAACCAGAACCGTTGATTCTAGGTTGCGCCTTTGCTTTGCCCGGGCGCGCCCACCAAGTCATCCTTTGAGCCAGGGCCTTGGGCCGCCCATGACGTGCATGTGCAGGTGATAGACCTCTTGGCGGCCGTCGTGGCCGGTGTTGACGAGTGTTCGAAATCCATTCGTCACGCCCAACTCTTTCATCAAGCGCGGCGCCAGCGCCAACATGCGGCCCAGCAGCGCCGCATGTTCAGGCCCGGTGTCAGCGAGTGTGGCGATGTGTGTCTTGGGAATCACCAGCACATGCACCGGCGCCCAGGGGTTGATGTCGTGAAAGGCCAGCAGTGCTTCGTCTTCATAGGCTTTTTTGCAGGGAATTTGCCCAGCGATGATCTTGCAAAAGATGCAGTTGGGGTCTGCATTCATGTCTGCACTCATGTCGCCATGGGCTTGCGGTTGTTCAGGTTCATCCAGCCACGCACCACGCGGTACAAGAACCATATCGAAATGAGGGCCCAGGCAATCCAGCCCGGCACTACAAACAAGAACCACAGCGGGATGGTGATGACGTAGAGGATGGCCGACCAGATGACGCTGCGGATGCGCCATGAGAAGTGGCTTTCTTGCCAGGTGCCTTGCGCTTCGCCGCGTTTGACCAGGTCCAGGATCAGCGCCACCACCAGCAGCGCCACGCTGGCCTGCGTGCCGGGCAGCACGGCAGTCACGGCGACGATGGTGTGCAGCAAGTAGCTGATGTGGCCGATGGTCATCAGCGAGCCTTCACGCTCGGGTGACAGCACCACTTGCGAGACTTGCGAGACTTGCGAGAACTCTGGCGTGGCTTGACTCAAGTGCTCTCTCCTTCGTGTTGTTGCGCATCGCGTTCTTGTGCTTTGCGCGCTGCAAACTCTTCCAGGCCCGACTGGCCTTCGCGTCTTTCCAGCTCAGCCAGCACATCGGCCGGCGTCAAGCCGTGGTGCGCCAAGGCCAGCATGCAGTGAAACCACAGGTCGGCGGTTTCGGCCACGATGCGCGCCTTGTCGCCGTCTTTGGCGGCCATGACCACCTCGGTCGCTTCTTCACCAATCTTTTTCAAGATGGCGTCGCCGCCTTTGGAAAACAAGCGCGCGACATAACTTTTTTCCGGGTCGCCGTGGCGCCGTTGTTCAATCACGGCGGCCAGGCGCGCCAGTTTGTCTTGGCTGTTCATTTTTTGTAGATGCTTTGCGGGTCTTGCAACACGGGCTCGGTGGCTTGCCATTGGCCGTCGTCCAGCCGTTGGTAAAAGCAGCTGTGGCGGCCGGTGTGGCAGGCAATGCCAGGCTGGTGGCCGAGCTGAGTGACGGCCAGCAGCAGCACGTCGTTGTCGCAGTCCATGCGAATGCTGTGCACCTGCTGGAAGTGGCCCGATTCTTCGCCCTTGTGCCACAGCTTTTGGCGTGACCGGCTCCAGTAGACGGCCTGGCCACGCGCTTGGGTGGCGGCCAGGGCTTCGCGGTTCATCCAGGC
>JANNEX010000439.1:0-5657 GCA_031379155.1 Rubrivivax sp. | reverse complement strand
GGCGGGCACGTCCACGGTGATGGTGTCGCCGGTCTTCACCAAGGCCAACGGGCCGCCGACAAAAGCTTCTGGCGCGCAGTGCAGCAAGCAGCCGCCGTAGCTGGTGCCGCTCATGCGCGCGTCGCTCAGGCGCAGCATGTCTTTGACGCCTTGCTTGAGCAGTTTGGTGGGGATGGGCAGCATGCCCCATTCGGGCATGCCCGCACCTTGCGGGCCGGCGTAGCGCAGCACCAGGATGTCGTTGCCGCTGACGTCCAAATCAGGGTCATCGACGGCTTTTTTCAGCGCCGGGTAGTCGTCAAACACCAGCGCACGGCCCGTGTGTTGCAGCAGCTGCGGCGCGCAGGCGCTGGGCTTGATGACCACGCCGTTGGGCGCCAGGTTGCCCCGCAGCACGGCCAACGCGCCTTCGGCGTAGATGGGTTTGTGCAGCGGCCGAATCACGTCGCCGTTGAAGACTTCGGCGCCTTCGATGTTTTGCGCCAGGCTGCGGCCGTTGACGGCCAGTGCATCCCCGTGCAGATGCTGCTGCATAACTTTCATCATGGCTGGCAGGCCACCGGCGTAGTAGAAGTCTTCCATCAGGTAGCGCTCGCCGCTGGGCCTGATGTTGGCGATGACGCCGATGTGCCGGCTGGCCCGGTCAAAGTCGTCCAGCGTCAGTGCAAAGCCAGCGCGGCGGCTGATGGCGATGAGGTGAATGATGGCATTCGTGCTGCAACCCATGGCCATGGCGACGGCCACGCCGTTGTCGAAGTTCTTGCGCGACAGCATGTGCGCTGGCGTCAGGTCTTCCCACACCATGGCCACGACGCGCCGGCCGCACTCGGCGCTCATGCGGATGTGGTTGGCGTCGGCCGCCGGAATGCTGCTGGCGCCGGGCAAGGTGAAGCCGATGGCTTCGGCAATGCCCATCATGGTGGCGGCAGTGCCCATGGTCATGCAGGTGCCGTGGCTGCGTGCAATGCCGGCCTCCATTTCTTGCCACGCCTGATCGCTCAAGCGTCCAGCGCGCCGCTCATCCCAGTACTTGAAAGCATCGCTGCCTGAGCCCAGCACCTGGCCGCGCCAATTGCCGCGCAGCATGGGGCCGGCGGGCAGGTAGATGCAGGGCAGGCCCATGCTGATGGCGCCCATCAGCAGGCCCGGCGTGGTCTTGTCGCAGCCGCCCATCAGCACCGCGCCGTCGACAGGGTGGCTGCGCAACAGCTCCTCGGTTTCCATGGCCAAGAAGTTGCGGTAGAGCATGGTCGTGGGCTTGACCATGCTTTCGCTCAAGCTGATGGCAGGCAGCTCGAGCGGGAAGCCACCGGCTTGCAAGATGCCGCGTTTGACATCGTCCACACGCTGCTTGAAGTGACTGTGGCACTGGTTGGCGTCGCTCCAGGTGTTGATGACGGCAATCACCGGTTTGCCCACCCAGTCGGCAGGGCCGTAGCCCATTTGCATGACGCGTGAACGGTGGCCAAAGCTGCGAAAGTCGTCGGGCGCAAACCAGCGTGCGCTGCGCAAATTTTCGGGGGCCAGCATGGTCTTAGTCACCGTGCAAGTGGTAGCCGCGGCCAGCGTAGTCGAAGTCGACCAGTTCGCCCATCGGCACATCCTTGACTGCCGGTGCCGCGTAGTAGGCGCGTATCTCTTGGATGAGGCCGCTGGCGGCGTCAAACACATACCACTCGTCACCGCGCTGCGCGCTGCCGATCTTGCGCTTCCAGTGTGTCCACTCCACCACCGCTTCGTCGCCGCTGACCAGCACTTTTTCTATCGTCCACTGCGAGCCTAGGTTTTCCACGCACCACACCCACTTGCTGGCGATGGTGTGCGCGCCGCGCCAGGGAATGTCGGGCAGGCCGGGTGGGAAATAGTGCACCGCGTCGGGCGTGAAACAACTCACCAGCGCCTTGTGGTCAGCCGCATTGCAAGCGGCAAAGTAGCGCCGAATGGTGGCTTCGTGGGCAGACATGGGCAGCGTCAAAAGTGCGGCCCCGCTCACAGCGCGGGCCGGCCAGCGGCCACCCAGGCCTGATGGTCTTGCCGCGTGGCCGCGCTGGGCGGGTACAGGCCCCACAGCGCTTCACCACGCTGAATGCGCGATGCCAGGTAGGCCTCCAGGTCATCTTGCGCTTCACACAGGTCGGCCAAGGTGGCGGCCAGGTGGGCCGGCACGACGCTGATGCTGTCGCCGTCACCGTGAATCACATCGCCCGGGTAGACCGCGACACCGGCGCAACTGATGGGCACCTGCAAATCGGCCACGTGGTGGTAGCTCAGGCGCGTGGTGGCAGTGATGCCGGCGCCCCAGATGGGAAAGTCCAATTGCGCCAGCTCTTGGCCATCGCGAAAAGCGCCGTCGCTGACCACGGCGCAAGCGCCACGTTTGATCATGCGTGTGACCAGCAGGTTGCCCATGCTGGCGGCCGATGTGTCGCGGCGGCTGTCTATGACCATCACTTCACCGGCACCGATCTGCTCCACGGCCACCCACTGCAAGTTGTCGCGGTTGGGTTCGGTGGTGAGCGTGGCGTAGGTGTCGATGTCTTCGCGCGCCGGAATGAAGCGCATGGTGAAGGCGCGCCCGGCAAAAGCTTTGACGCGCGTGTGCAAAGGCCGCAAGCCCACCAACGCGGGCTGGCGGTAGCCACACTTGTAGAGCTGGGTGGTGAGCGAGCCGCTGCTCACGCGCGCCAGGCGTTGCAGCACGGCGGCGCTGACGCTAACGGGTGAACGGTGGGGAAAGCGTTGGGGCAGTGCGGCGGCGGTGACACGGGTGTCCATGGTGTTTCAACTTCGGGACGGTGATTTGTCAGCCATGCTAGGCGGCGCTTCGGCGCGCGTGCAGGCGTCGTACAGTTCAGGCCACTGCTCCGTTCCATCCCTTGGGATCATGCCCACCGTCAGCACCAAGCCCGCCAGCACCGAAGGCACGGCGTCACTCGACAAGGCGCTGGACGTGCTGGACGCCGTTGGCAATGCCCCGGCCGGCTTGAGCCAGGCTGAGCTGGCCACGCAGTTGCAACTGCCGCGCACCACGCTGTACCGCTTGCTGGGCACGCTGGTGGCGCGTGGCCTGCTGCGGCGCGACCCGCTGCGCCGTGTCTATGGCCTGGGCATGCGCTGCTTTGAGTACGCGCGCGCAGCCTTTACCATGCCCGACCTGGTGGCCGCCGCCGGTGCCGAGTTGCGCGCGCTGCGCGACATGACTGGCGAGACGGCCTACCTGGCCACGCTGGACGGCCTGGACGTGGTGGCGCTGGAGCGCTGCGACGGCGCCCACCCGGTGCGCAGCGCCGCCGCCCTGGGCCAGCGCAAACCGCTGCACTGCACCAGCCAGGGCAAGGCCATCTTGGCGGCCATGACGGCTGATGCGCGAGACGACCTCGTGCGCCAACTGACGCTGACGGCCCTGACGCCGCGCAGCATCACCGACCGGCGCCGCTTGCAGGCCGAATTGCGCATCACGGCGGCGCGCGGCTGGAGCCTGGACGATGAAGAGATTGCCCTGGGCGTGCGCTGCTGTGGCGCCGCCGTGGTCGACAGCGCGGGCCAGGTGCGTGGCGCCATCAGCGTGGCCGGGCCGGCTTTTCGCCTGACGCTGGCGCGGCTGGAATTGCTGGGCCCCGAGGTGGCTGAAGCGGCAAGGCGCATCGGTGCGCAGATCTCGGCCGTGCAAGCGCCACGCCGCAGCGGTGAGGCCCAGGCGGTGGAGGGGCATTGGGCTTTTGAGGGCGCTTTTCCCTGCTGGCACGACACGCAGCAGGTGCTGTACTGGGCCGACGTGCAGGCACCCGCCGTGCACTGCGCCACGGCCGGCGGTGACCGCCTGCTGGCGCGCGTGGACTCGCCCATCACGGCCTTGCTGATGCAGCCGCAGGGCGTGCTGGCGCGTTGGGGTGGCCATTGGCACCGCGTGGCCGCCGACGGCACCGTGCAGCGCGCCACTGACATGCCGGAACTTGAGGCCAGCGCGTATTGCCTGGGCGCGCAGGGCAGCGTGTGGGCCTGCGTGGCGCAACAAGATCGCCAGGGCCAACGCTGGCGCGTCGAGCAGATCGCGGGCGCTGCACCAGGTCATGGCCCGGGTCATGAACCCGGTCATGAAGGATGGACGTTGGCCGAAGCTGCCACGGCCCTGGCCTGGGACGCCACGACGGGCTTGCTCTACATCGCTGCGGCCGGCAGCGGCACCGTGTGGACCGCCAAACCGGGCCAGGCCGCACTGCGCCGCCTGGCCACTTTGCCCAAGGGTTCGGGCCACCTGTCTGGCCTGGCGGTGGACGCCCACGGTGGCGTGTGGACCGCCCTGCGCGGCGGCTGGGGCGTGGTGCGGCTGGAAGCCGACGGCGCGCTGGACCGCATGCTGGCCCTGCCCGTGCCCTGCCCCACGGGCCTGGCGCTGGCCGGCGCGGACAGCACCACCTTGTTTGTGACCAGCGCGCGCGACGCCACCAGCCGTGAAGCGCTGGACGCGGCGCCGCTGTCAGGGCGCTTGTTCTGCGTCCAGGCGGGCCAGGCCTAACTTAAGGATTCAGGCTGTCGCGGGCAAGCGCTGCAAACCGCGCACCGCCGATGCCGTGATGAACACCGCCTGCACGATAAAACCGGCCAGCGCCAGCCACAGGCAGGCCTGCAAGCCGACACTCTCACCGACCCAGCCACCCAGTGCCGCGCCCACAGGCCTAACGCCCATGTTGACGGCCAGGAAGATGGCCGTCACGCGGCCCAGCATGGCGGCGGGCGTGATGGTCTGGCGCAGCGTTTGCTAGCTGATGGTCCAGATGATGGGGCCCACGCCAAAGCAGAAAAACGCCAGCGCGGCCAGCACGCCCACCACCATGCCCACGCCGAAAGTCGCCAACGTGAAGGCCACGCCGCTGGCCGACAGGCCCAGGCTGCGCACGGCATAGGGCACATAGGCCGCCTGCATGACAGACCAGGAAATGTTCCAGGCCACGGCGGTCAGCACAATGGGCCGCAGCAAGGGGTTGCGCCAAACCATGGCCGCACCTTCCCTCAGTTCGACCAGCGGGTGGCGGCGTGGCGCCAGCACGCTGGCGGCGGGTTCGGGCAAGCCGAACAACAGCAACAAGGCAGCCAGCGAGAGCATGGCCGCCAACACAAAAGCCAGCGGCGCACCGGCCCAGGCCACACCTGCACCGGCCAGCGCCGGGCCTGCGGCAAAGGCCACGCTGCGTGCCCATTCGAGCCTGCCATTGGCGGCGCCCAAACTTTCGCGCGGCACCAGCGTGGGCACCAGGGCCGGCGCGGCGACGCTGAAAGCCACCGTGCCCGCCGCGCCCAAAAAGCCCAGAAGGGCCAACACGGGAATCGACAGCGCGCCCAGCAGCACGGCAGCCAAGAGGCCCAGCAGCGTGAGCGCACGCAGCGCTTCGGCCAGCCACATCAGGCGGCGCTTTGACACACGGTCGGCGAGCAGGCCCAGCGGTATCGACAGCAGCAAAAACGGCAGCGTCTGCGCCGTAGCCAGGGCACCGATTTCACCCGGCCCGGCGCCCAGCGCCAGCACGGCGATGATGGGCCCGGCCGCCAGGCTGATTTGTTCGGCCGACTGCGCGGCCAGGTTGGCCAGCGGCAGGCATTTGAAGGTGGGTGGCAGGGGCGGTGTCACGCCCGCATCATGTGGACAGCGCGCTGCGGGC
>JANNEX010000393.1:0-3888 GCA_031379155.1 Rubrivivax sp. | reverse complement strand
AGGGTTCGCCGAGCAGCACACACCTGCCAAAGGCGGCCAATCGCCGCCTCGCGCTCCAGCTTTGAACTGAGCGGGCCAACTCTGCCCCGCTGCGAGCGTTTGCCGCAACAATAACGGTGGACTTTTGCGGCACACTCTATGCTCATATGGCTGTGCGCAAGGTACCGCATCGCGCGGCGCGCCGCTGCAGAAAACCGGAAAAAGGGAATCGCCGAATGCGCACATTGAAGCAAACTCTGACCAGAGCCCAGCCTCCGGCTGCTCTCGGGCCCCGGCGGTTGGTGCAAGCCATCCAACTCGCCTTCTGTTGCGGCGCGGCAAGTGCCTTGCCGGCGGCGGCCAGTTGCGCGCTGGACGGTGCAACGGTCAGCACCGTGGTGGGTTTTGCCGACAGCTGCGACATTGCCGGCACACTCGCTGTCACAGGAACCGGTTTTCTCACCACGTTCGGGGCCATCACCAACCATGGGCTGATCTCAAGCGCCGGCCGCATCGACAGCCGAGGCACCTTGAACAACCTCGGTCAACTGGTCGTCGAGAGCGGTGGCCAAGTCGCCACGGTGGCGTCCAGCAATTTGTTTGGCACAACCTTGACGGGTGGTAACTGGCGCGTCATGGCCGGCAGCGGCAAGGCCAGCCTGTCGATTGGCCGCGGCACTATTGCCACCAATGCCGCAGACATCACACTCAACGGCGCAGGCGCAAGCTTCGCTCAGCTGACGGGCCTGACCCTCAACCAGGGCGCGCTGCGTATCGAGAACGGCAACCAGTTCAGCGTCGCCCAACTTGAAAACACCGGCGCTGTGACCGTCGCATCCGGGGCTGCGGTGACGATTGGCAGTTCGTCCAACTTTGTGGGCAAAACACTGACTGGGGGGACCTGGGCCGTGTACGGCGACGGTGGGCCGGTGGATACCGTGCTCAAGCTTGGCGTGGGCGGCATCGACACCAATGCGGCCTATGTCGAACTGAGCGGCATCGGCTCGCGCTTTGACCAATTGAACAGCCTGGCCGAAAACTCGGGGGTTCTCGTCATCTCGAAGGGCCGCCAGTTCACCTTGCCAGGTCTGACGAACACCGGCACCGTGTCGGTCAAGTCGGGTGGCGCGCTGACACTCGGCAGATCCGGCAACCTGGTGAATGGAACCTTGACCGGTGGCACCTGGGAGGTTTTTGACGCCACCAACATCCTGACGGACTCAAGTTTGGTCATCGGTACCGGCCAGATCAGCGTCAACAACGCATCCATCCGGTTGGCAGGTAGTCACACCAGCTTCCAGCAACTGGACAACCTGAGAACCAACAACGGCGCGCTCACCATCACCGATGGGCGCAATTTCACCGCACTGGATTTCACCAATAACGGTACGTTGACCGTGACCGCAGGCAGCAGCGTGACGATTGCAAAATCAAGCAATATCGTGGGTACAACTCTGACAAAAGGCGTTTGGCGGGTTAGCGGAGGTTCGGGTGCAGCTGGCAGCCTGCGTGTCAGCACGGGCACGATCACCACCAACAACGCCACGGTCCTACTGAGTGGCGAGGGCGCCCATTTCGACCAGCTGACCGGGCTGACCGGCAATCAGGGCGTACTTAAAATTACGGCTGGCCATCACTTCACGGCGGGTGAGTTGGTCAATACCGGCAGCCTGGCTGTTGAATCACTCAGCCGCATGGACGGCATGACGGGTGCCAACAAGCTGCAGGTGGGTTTCACCCAAAGGGCGGGCAGCACGCAGGTTGATGGCGTGCTGGCCATGAGGCGGATCAACATCACAGGCGGCACACTGTCTGGCGGTGGCGAGGTGATCGCCACCGACCACATCACCATTGGCAGTGGCGCCGTGGTGCGGCCCGGCTTGTTCACCGGCGCCTTGAAATTGGATGGCGATGTTTCATTCAGCGGCCTGCTGGAGATCGACTTGTCTTCGCCCACGGCGATTGACTTGTTGCAGGTGTCGGGCGTGTTTGATTTTCAAACCGGGGCCAAGGTCAAGCTGTTGCTTGGCTTTGCGCCCGTGGCACCTGCCTACAGTTTTGAATTCTTGAAGGCGGGCAACATCTTGGGGCAACCCACGGCGTTCGAGCTGGTTGGCAATAGCCTGGGTTATGCACAGCAACTGCATTGCGCTGGCCAAAGTTGTCGCCTTGACTTGATCGCCGCGGCGGTGCCCGAGCCCGCAAGCTACGCCTTGTGGTTGAGTGGATTGGGCGCGCTGGGTTACGGGGTGCGGCGGCGCAAACAGGCACTACGGAGTCGCGCTGCTTGACCTTGCAGGCAACAGCCCACCGGCCATGACTGCGGCTACGGCGACAGCGCCCAACAGCTACGACGCAGTGCCTTATGAAAGTCTGCCCTTTGTGCAGACGCACCCAGACCGGCTGGCGACGCTGGGGCATTTGTTTGGATTGCAGCCCGCCGCACTGGCGACTTGCCGCGTGCTTGAGTTGGGAAGTGCGGCCGGCGGCAATTTGATCCCGATGGCCGTGGCCCTGCCCGGCGCGCAATTTGTCGGGGTTGATCTGTCGCCAGTGCAGGTGGCCCAAGGTCAGCAGGTGATCCGCGACCTGGGCCTGCGCAACATCACGCTGCTGGCGCGCAGCATCACCGACCTGGACGCGTCGATGGGCGACTTCGACTACATCCTGACCCACGGTGTGTATTCGTGGGTGCCCGACACCGTGCAGGAAAAAATCCTGTCGCTGTGCGCCACCCACCTGCGCGCCAATGGCATTGCCTACATCAGCTACAACACCCTGCCTGGCTGGCGCATGCGCGGCATGGTGCGCGACCTGATGCGCTACCACGCCATGCAATTTGACGACCCCATGCAACGGGTTGAACAGGCCCGTGGCATTGTTCAGTTTTTAGCCAAATGGGTGCCCGCGCAAGACAACGCTTATGGCCTGTTGCTGAAGACCGAACTCGAAGGCCTGCGCAACGCACCGGACCACTACATCCTGCACGAGCACCTGGAAGACATCAACGAGCCTTTGTACTTTCACGAGTTTGCGCAACGCGCTGCAGGCCATGGCCTGCAATACCTGGCCGAGGCCGACTTCTCGTCGATGCTGGCGTCGAACCTGCCGCCTGAAGTGAGTGACACCTTGCGGCACATCTCGTCGGATGTCATTCGCCAAGAGCAGTTCATGGACTTTCTGCGCAACCGCACGTTTCGCCAGACGCTGTTGGTGCGAGAAGGTCTGCGGGTGCAGCGGCGCGTGTCGTCGGAACGCGTGAAGGCCTTGTGGATCAGCGCCAACCTGCGCCCAGTCAACCCGACGCTTGACCTGAAGACGCACCGCGAAGAGTCGTTCGGCGACGTGAATGGGGGCTTGCTGAAGACGCCCAATCCGGTGACCAAAGCCGCCATACTTGTACTCGCAAAGCATTGGCCCGCCGCGTTGTCTTTTGCCGATTTGTTGGTGCAAGTTTCAGCCTTGCTGGGAACCACCGGTGAAGTCCAACAACAACCCGACAAACTGGATCCGGAAACGATTCTGGCCTCTGACATCTTGCAGTGCCACGTGGCCGGTTTGCTCGAATTGCACGCGGGCCCTTCACCCTTCGTGGTGGCGCCCGGCCAACGCCCGCTGGCCAGCCCGTTGGCGCGTTGGCAGGCCGCCGACCAACGCGCTTTTGTGACGACCTTGCGCCACGAGCCCACTCAAATCGACGCCGTGAGCGGCCAGCTGCTGCAACTGCTTGACGGCACGAGAACCCTCGACGCCATCGAAAGCGCATGGGCCCATTCAGATCCCCCCGCCCTGCAGCCACGTGGCGCGGGCAGCGCACAGCGGTCGGCGGCTGAACCGCTGCGCAACAGGCTTGAGCAATTGGCCCGCGCCGCATTGCTGCAGGCCTGACGGCGGCCGCAGCTTGGCCGG
>JANNEX010000352.1:0-7515 GCA_031379155.1 Rubrivivax sp. | reverse complement strand
CGGATCAGGGCTTCGCGGTGATGTTCATGGACCTCGACCGCTTCAAGCTCGTCAACGACAGCCTGGGCCACCCCGCCGGCAATGCGCTGCTGTGCGAAGTGGCGCGCCGGCTCAGTGGCGCCGTGCGGCCCGGCGACCTGGTGGCGCGCCTGGGCGGTGACGAATTTGCGGTGCTGCTCGAGCAGGTGCAGGAGCCCACCGCCGCGATGGCACTGGCGCAGCGGCTGCAGCAGGTGCTGTCGGCGCCGATGATGATCAACGGCACCGAGGTGGTGCCGGTGGCCAGCATAGGCATCACCTTCAGCGACCTGGGCTACCGCAGCGCCGACGAAGTGCTGCGCGACGCCGACCTGGCGATGTACGACGCCAAGGCCGACGGCAGCCGGCGGGTGTCGCTGTTCAACCAGGGCATGCACGAGCGCGTGGCCGAGAAGCTCAAGCTCGAAGGCGAGCTGCGCCGCGCCATCGGCGAGGGCCAGTTGACGCTGGTCTACCAGCCGCTATTCGCGTTGGAGCCGCATCGGCTGATCGGCTTCGAGGCGCTGGTGCGCTGGAAACACCCCGAGCGCGGGATGATCAGCCCCGAGGTGTTCATCGCGCTGGCCGAAGAGAGCGGCCACATCGAGGCGCTTACCGCCTGGGTCATCGACCAGGCCGTCGGCCAGCTGGCGCAGTGGCAGGCCGAGCACCCCGCGACCGGGCCGCTGTGCATGCACGTCAACATCTCGGGCCGCGACCTGACCAGCGCCGCGCTGGTGCCGAAGGTGCGCGCGGCGCTGCAACGCCACGCCCTCGCCGCGCGCCAGCTGACGCTGGAGATCACCGAGACGACGTTGATGGGCAAGCTGACGACGGTGCTCGACACCGTGCAGGCCTTGCGCAAGGTGGGCGTGAAATTCAGCATCGACGACTTCGGCACCGGCTATTCGTCGCTGGCCTACCTGAGCACGCTGCCCATCGACAGCCTGAAGATCGACCGCAGCTTTGTCAGCGGCATGAGCGACAAGCCGCAGAACGTGGAGATCGTGCGTGCCGTGCTCACGCTGGGCCGCTCACTGGGCAAGACGATCATTGCCGAGGGCATAGAGACCGCCGAGCAGCTGTCCATGCTCAAGGAGATCGGCGTCGACATGGGCCAGGGTTACCTGCTGTCGCGCCCGCTGCGTGCCGACCAGGTGCCAGCGCTGTTTGCGGCCAAGGTGGCGCTGCCCGCCTGAACCTCGGGCCTGGGCGGCGCATCGCACGGCGGTGTGCAGCAAGCCACGGCAAGACCTCACACCAGCGCCTGTGACCAGCGGTTAGGTGGCGTCGATAGGGTGAACACACTTTGCATCCCAGGACGCAGGGGTGGCAGACAGTCAACTGCGAATCAGCAAACCTTGCGGGGCTGGCCCAGTACCAACTGCGGCGGCAGCAGCCCGCAAGTACCACGCAGCCGATGTTCGGCCGCGTCCCTGGCCACCCAGGGGAATTGACATGAGTTTCGACTCACGCTTCATCGTCCTGATCAAAAGCCGCCGCCTGCACAATGCCGCCGTGGCCACGGTCACCGCGGTCAACAGCCACGACACCGTGGCGCGCAGTGACGATACGGTCAACAACTTCAGCTCGCGCGGACCAACGCGCGGTGGCACCACCCACCTCAGCGGCGTGCGCGTGGCCGACAACCTGCTCAAGCCCGGCCTGGTGGCGCCGGGCAACAAGATCGTCAGCACCACGGCCACCATGGCCACCCAGGCCGGCGCCTTCAGGCCAACGGCCACGCTGGCGAGCTGGTTCGTCAGTGGCCGCAGCTTGGTGCTGGGTACGGAATTGATCCTGAGCGAAGGCCTGGTCCTCAGCGAAAGGTTCGTGCTCGGCGAGCCCTGAGAGGCATGAAGCTGCGCAAGGAGCCGCGCGCTGGGCGAAGGCCGGCCGGCGAACCCGTCGATGGGGTGGCCAGCCCGCTGCGCAAGGTCTGCATGCCTGACCGGGGCTGACTGTCAGGCAACCAGACGCTGGCGCGCACCGGGCGCCAGGCGCCGGGCCAGTGTCCTCAAGACCGCGCATTGAAGTGCCGACAACCCCTCTAGACGCCTATGGTCGCCAGGAACCGGAACTCATGAACCCCGCCCCCGATGCTGCAGCTGTACCGCCGCCCGTGCGCTGGTGGACCCGTGTGCATCGGGCGCTGATGCCCGACTACAACCGCAAGGCCAGCGTCTACTGGTGGGTGATGGTGACACTCGGCGGCCTGACCCTGGTCGGTTCCTTGCTCAGTGTGCTCGATCAGGGCCCGGTGGCGTGGGCGCAGATCGCCGTGGGCATGGTCGTGGCCATGCTGGCCGGGTTCTTCCCGGTGCGCGTGCCGCGCTCCAAGAATTCCTTCGCCGCCGGCGAGATCTTCATCTTCCTTCTGCTGCTCATCCACGGCCCCGGTGCGGCTGCGCTGGCCGCATCGGGCGAAGCGGCGGCAGGGTCTTGGCGCACCTCCAAGCGCTGGACCAGCCGCATCGTCAGCCCGGCCATGGCCGCGCTGGCGATGTTCTCGGCCGGCTCGCTCTTCAACCTGGTCTTCGAGCATGTGGCCGACAACGCGGGCCTGCTGATCATGGCCACCATGCTCTTCGCCGTGGCCTTCTTCGTCATCAACACCCTGCTCGTGACGGCCGTGCCGCGCCTCAAGCGCAACGAGCGGCTGCAGTTCTCGGACCTGTTCAGCGTGTTCGGCTGGATCGGCATCACCTACGCCGGCAGCGCGGCCGTGGCGGTGCTGCTGTACCTTACCTATCGCCAATCGGGCAACGGCGTGCTGATGGCCATGGTGCCGCTGCTGGCCATGATGCTGGCCACACTGCACTACTTCTTCCGCCAACAAGAGGCTGCCGAGGAGGTGCGCGTGGCCGGTGCCGAAGCCGCCGAGCGCGAACGTGAACTGGCGCAGCGCCATGTGCGCGAACTTGAGGCCAGCGAGCGGCGCTTTCACAGCGCCTTCACGCACGCCTCTATCGGCATGGCGCTGCTGGCTTTTGACGGCCGCATCTTGCAGGCCAACCAGGCCCTGCGCGCGCTGCTGGGGCGCAGCGACGAAGCGCTGGTGCACAGCCACTTCCAGGCCGTGGTGCTGGCGTCTGACCGCCAGCGCCTGGACGAACAACTGGGCCTCGTCAGCGTGCGTGAGTTTGAAGGTTTTGCGCTCGAGCTGCGCTGCCAGCACAGCGAAGGCAGCGCGGTGTGGGTGGCTGCACACTGCAGTTTTTTCAGCGAACCGGGTGCCAACCAGCCCTGCCTGATCTTGCAGGTGCAAGACATCACGGCGCGGCGCAATGCCGAAGAAGGCTTGCACCACCTGGCCTTCCACGACAGCTTGACCGGGCTGCCCAATCGGCGCCGCTTTCACGAACTGCTGGCGCTGGCCGTGAAGCACTCGAATGAAAGCGGCGACGCGCATGACGCCTATGCCGTGATGTTTCTCGACTTCGACCGCTTCAAGCTCATCAACGACAGCCTGGGCCACAGTGCCGGCGACGAATTCCTGATCCAGGTCTCCAAGCGCATCCAGGACAGCCTGCGCCCACACGACACCGTGGCGCGGCTGGGCGGCGACGAGTTTGCGGTCTTGGTGCGCCACGTCGAACATGAACGCAGCGTGGTGGCTTTGGCAGAGCGCTTGATGGACGCGCTGCGCCGCCCCTTCTTGGTGGCCGGCACCGAGCTGATGACCAGCGCCAGCATAGGCATCACCTTCAGCGCACTGGGCTATGCCAGCGCTGAAGATGTGCTGCGCGACGCCGATACCGCCATGTACAAGGCCAAGGGTGCCGGCAAGGCGCGCTATGCGCTGTTTGACGCCAGCCTGCACACCGAGGTGGCGCAGCGGCTGCGCCTGGAAGGTGACCTGCGCCGCGCCATCGACGACGGGCGCCTGTCGGTGGCCTATCAGCCGGTGTTTGCACTGGCCGGCGCTGCCGGCACTGAAGGCGAGCGACTGGTGGGCTTTGAGGCCCTGGTGCGCTGGCAGCATCCGCAAGACGGCAGCATCAGTCCCGGCGCTTTCCTGCCCATTGCCGAAGAGGCTGGGCTGATGCTCAAGTTGACCGACTTCGTGTTGCACTGCGCCTGCCGCCAGTTGCACCAGTGGCAGCAAACCGACGCCGCCTGGGCTGGGCTGAGCATCAATGTCAACGTCTCGGGCCAGGACCTGTCGCACCCGGCGTTTGTGGCCCGTGTCACGCGCGCCATCATCGAAGCCGGCATCTCGCCGTCGCAGCTGTGCATTGAACTCACCGAAAACATCTTGATGTCGCGCCTGGAGGCAGCGCTGCCCATGCTCAGCGAACTGCGCCATCTGGGCGTGACGCTGGCCATCGACGACTTTGGCACCGGCTACTCGTCGCTGAGCCACTTGTCGACGCTGCCCATCGACTGCCTCAAGATCGACCGCAGCTTTGTCGCGCGCATGGAGGCTGGCTCGAACGAAGCGGCGGTGGTGCGCTCCATCGTGCTGCTGGGCAGTTCTCTGGGCAAGGCGGTGGTGGCTGAGGGCATAGAAACCGAAGCCCAGTTGCGCCAGCTGCAAGACATGGGTTGCGCCCTTGGGCAGGGGTATTTGTTGGCATACCCGCAGTCCCCAGCGGAAGTATCCTTGCTGCTCAAGCAGTTGCGGCCGGACTCAGCAGCCTCAGCAACCTCATCTGCCCCGTTGGCCCAGGCTCTGCCGGGGCACCCTGCAGGCGCTCCCATGACGATTCACTGACATCGACGTTTTCATGCCGCCCACCCCGCGCAGGCCAAGCCCCACCGCATGAACGCGGTGCCCACGTCCATGCCCCAGCCGCCGCCATGGTGGCGTCGCTGGCACGCCGCGTTGATGCCCGACTACAACCGCCGTGCCGCCATTTTCTGGTGCTTGGCCTTTGCGGCTGGCGGCTTGAGCTTGCTCGGATGTCTGCTCACTTTGGCGGCCATGCCGTGGCTGGCCTGGCTGCAAGTGGCGGTGGGGCTGGCACTGGCCATTGCCGCAGGCCTGTTCCCGGTGCGCGTGCCGGGCACGCGCAACTCTTACGCCGCCGGTGAAATCTTCATCTTCCTGGTGATGCTCATGCTGGGGCCTGTGGCGGCTGCGGTGGTGGCGGCGGCAGAGGCCTTCCTGGGTTCTTACCGCACCTCCAAGCGCTGGACCAGCCGCCTCTTCAGCCCCGCGTCGGCCACGCTGGCCATGCTGGGCGCGGGAGGCTTGCTGCAAGCCAGCCTGGCCTGGCTGGCACCGCGCGGCTTTGATGGTGCGGCCACTTTGCTGGCCGCGACGCTGGTGTTTTCGGCGCTCTATTTCTGGATCAACGCCAGCTTGGTCTCGGGTGTGTTGCAGCTCAAGCGCCGCGAGGCGTTTTTTCAACCCACCGCCTTGCTGAGTGTCTTTCGCTGGGTCGGCCTGGCCTACGGCGGCAGTGCCAGCCTGGCCGCGCTGCTGTTCCTGACCTACCAATCTCACGGCGTGGCCGCGCTGCTGGTGATGGTGCCGCTGCTGGCCATGCTGCTGCTGACGCTGCACTTTTACTTCAAGCAGCAAGAAGTGTCCGAAGACCTGCGCACGGCCAGCGCTGAAGTCGCGGCGCGCGAGGCCACCTTGCAAGAGCGCGAAGCACAAGGCGCCGCACGCCACCTGGCCGAGTTGCAGGCCAGCGAAAGGCGCTTTTACAGCGCCTTCACGCACGCCTCCATCGGCATGGCGCTGCTGGGTTTTGACGGCCGTGTGCTGCAAGCCAATCCGGCGCTGTGCCGCCTGCTGGGCCGCAGCGAGGCCGAGCTGGCGCAGCAGGCCTTTCAAGCCCTGGTGCACAGCGGCGACCGCGCGCGCTTCGAGCAGCACCTGGGCCTGACCCAGGCCAGTGTAGAACTCGAACCCGACATTGCGCCCTTTGCCGCCGAATTGCGCTGCCAGCATCTGGACGGCAGCACGGTGTGGCTGTCGCTGCATTGCAGCCACTTCACTGAACCCGACGCCGGCCTGCCCTGCCTGATCCTGCAAGCGCAAGACGTGACGGCGCGGCGCAGCGCCGAAGCGGGCCTGGAGCACATGGCCTTTCACGACGGCCTCACCGGCCTGCCCAACCGGCGCCGCTTCATGCAAAGCCTGGCCAACGCGGTGGCACGCACACAGGCCGAGCCGCGCAACGCCTGGGCCGTGCTCTACCTGGACTTTGACCGCTTCAAACTGGTCAACGACAGCCTGGGCCACAGCGTGGGTGACGAGTTGTTGGTGCAACTGGCGCGGCGGGTGCAAGACAAACTGCGCCCCAGCGACATGGTGGCGCGCCTGGGCGGCGACGAATTTGCCATCCTGGCCGAGCGCATTGAACACGAACGCGATGCCGTGGTGCTGGCCGAGCGGCTGATGGACGCCCTGCGTTTGCCTTTCATGCTGGGCACGCACGAAATCACGGCCAGCGCCAGCATAGGCATCACCTTCAGCGCCTTTGGCTACAGCAGCGCCGAGGCCGTGCTGCGCGACGCCGACACCGCCATGTACAAGGCCAAGAGCGACGGCAAGGCGCGCCTGGCGGTGTTTGACAGCAGCCTGCACGCGGCAGTCTCAGAGCGCTTGCGCCTGGAAGGTGAACTGCGCCAGGCCGTGGCCGGCGGCCAGCTCAGCGTCGTCTACCAGCCGCTGTTTGACCTGCGCCAGGGCCAGGCCGCGCTGGTGGGTTTTGAAGCCTTGCTGCGCTGGCCACAGCCCGGTGGCGACACGCGTCAGCCGCAAAGCTTTTTGGCCATCGCCGAAGAAAGCGGCCTAATGCTGCAAGTCAGTGACTTCGTGCTCCACTGTGCCTGCCACCAACTGCGTCAGTGGCAACTCTCCAGCCCCGAGCTGACTGAGCTGACGATGAGCGTCAACCTCTCAGCCCACGACATTGCCAGCCCGACGCTGGTGGCGCGCGTCAGCCGCGCCATTGTCGAAGCCGGCCTGCGCCCCGAGCACCTGACGCTGGAGCTGACTGAAGACATCCTGATGGCCCACATCAGCGGCGCGCTGGAGACGCTGGGCGCGCTGCGCCGCCTGGGTGTGCACCTGGCGGTGGACGACTTTGGCACCGGTTACTCCAGCCTCAGCCACCTGAGCCATCTGCCCATCGATAGCCTGAAGATAGACCGCAGTTTTGTGCACCGCCTGAAGCGCCATTCTGACGATGCGGCTGTGGTCGCGGCCATCGTGCAACTGGGCAGCACGCTGCGCAAGCAGGTGGTGGCCGAAGGCATTGAAACCGCCGACCAGATGGACCAGTTGCGTGAACTGGGCTGTGCCTTGGGGCAGGGCTTTCATCTGTCGGTGCCGCTCAGTGAACAGGCGGCGGGTGAATGGTTGCAGGCGCGGCGCTCACCCTTGCACTGACTGGCTTTGATAGCGCGCCACAAAAGCGCGCTTAATTGTCACGTTAGCTGCGGCTACACCGCCAGCATCGAGCTGTTCTTGACCTCCTCCATCACCGCATAGGTGCGAGTCTCACGCACGCCGGGCAGGGTCCAGATGACGCTGCC
>JANNEX010000331.1:0-3218 GCA_031379155.1 Rubrivivax sp. | reverse complement strand
CACGTGCAGGTCATGACACGCGACCCCGACTGGTTCTTGCAGCGGATGACCAACTACGGCGCCCTGTTCCTGGGCCCGCGCACCAACGTGAGCTTTGGCGACAAGTGCATCGGCACCAACCACACCCTGCCCACCAACAAGAACGCGCGCTACACCGGCGGCTTGTGGGTGGGCAAGTTCCTGAAGACCTGCACCTACCAGCGCGTGCTGACCGACGAGGCCAGCGCGGCCATAGGCGCGGTGTGTTCGCGGCTGTGCCACATGGAAAATTTCGCCGGCCACGGCGAGCAAGCCAACCTGCGGGTGCGGCGGTACGGCCAGCGGCCTGACCTGCCGTGGTACCAGCCAGTGCCTGCAGAAGGCTGAACGGCATTGAAGATGATTGCGGCCCTGCCTCGCACACCCAGCCTGCGCCTGGACGGCCGCCGCGCGCTGGTCACCGGCGCCGGGCGCGGGCTGGGCCTGGCGTGTGCCGCGGCGCTGTGCGAAGCTGGCGCCGAGGTCTGGCTGGCAGCGCGCAGCGCGGGTGAAGTGCAGGCAGCCGCTGCCGCGCTGTGCGAGCGCGGTGATCGTGCCCACGCACTCGTGCTGGACGTGACCGACAGCGCCGCGGTGGCCCGTGCCGTGGCCGAAATCTGTGAAGAACATGGCCCGTTCCAGGTGCTGGTCAACAACGCCGGCACCAACCGCCCCATGCCCTTCGATGAAGTCACCGAAGACGATGTCGATGCGCTGCTGGCGCTGAACGTGAAGGCGGCGTTCTTCGTGGCCCGCGCCGTGGCCCGCGGCTTGAAGGCGGCGGGGCTGCCGGGCAGCATCGTGCAGATGTCGTCGCAGATGGGGCATGTGGGCGGCGCCAGTCGCAGCATCTACTGCACCACCAAGCACGCGCTCGAAGGCATGAGCAAGGCGCTGGCACTGGAGCTGGGGCCGCTGGGCATACGCGTCAACACCGTGTGCCCGACCTTCATCGACACACCGATGACGCACGACTGGCTGGCAGCGCCGGCGTTTCGCGACCAGGTGCTGGGCAAGATCGCGCTGGGCCGCGTCGGCCGGGTCGAAGACGTGATGGGCGCCGTGCTGTTTTTGGCCGGCGACGCGGCCTCACTCGTCACGGGTTCGGCCTTGATGGTCGATGGCGGCTGGACAGCGGCATGATCCGCGCTCAGCCCATCCCACACCGCATGCCCAAGTCCGTGACCCGACACAACGTGACCTCCTTCGACGTGGCCCGCCTGGCCGAGGTGTCGCAGTCTGCTGTCAGCCGCAGCTTCACACCGGGCGCCAGCGTGGCACCCGAGACCCGCACCCGTGTTCTGGAAGCCGCGCGCAAGCTGGGCTACCGGCCCAACGCCATCGCCAGCACGCTCAGCTCCCGGCGCAGCCGCATGATCGCGGTGGTGCTGTCGAACCTTCAGAACCAGTTTTACCCGGTGGTCATCGAAATCCTCTCGCAGCGCTTGCAGAAGGACGGCTACCACGTGCTGCTGTTCGTCACTGAATCGGAAGACGCCGACGAGTTGCTGGTGGAACTGCTGCGCTACCAGGTCGACGGCATCGTGATGGCCTCGACCCAGCTCTCGTCGAGCCTGGCGCGGCAGATTGCCGACGCGCGCATTCCCGTGGTGATGTTCAACCGCACCAGCCTGAAGGGGCGCATCAGCACCGTCAGTTCCGACAACCTGGGCGGTGGCCGCGCGGTGGCACATTTCCTGGCCGACGGCGGCCACCAGCGGGTGGCCTACATCGCCGGCGCCGAAGACTCGTCCACCAACCACGACCGCGAAGAAGGGCTGCGCGCGGGGCTGGCCGAACGCGGCTTGCGTGTGGTGGCGCGCGCCGTGGGCAATTACGAGTTCGAGCGCGCGGCTCTGGCCACCCAGGATCTGTTCGGCAACCTGGTGGCCAGCAGCGAAAGGCCGGACGCGTTGTTCGTGGCCAGCGACCACATGGCGTTTGCCGCCATCGACACGTTGCGCGGTGCGCTCGGCCTGCGCGTGCCCGAGGACGTTTCCGTGGTGGGCTTCGACAACGTGCCGCAAGCCGACTGGGGCGCCTACCGCCTGACCACCGTGCAGCAAGACACGGTGCCCATGATCGAGGCCACGGTGCAGATGCTGCTGCAGCAACTCGAAGACGACGCCGTGACGCGCGACCATGTGGTGGTGCCGACGCGGCTGGTGGTGCGCTCATCGGCGAAGATGCCGGCGAAGATGCCGGCGAGGCTGCGGACATGACTGCAAGAGTGAACCCCAGCCTGGCCGCTGTACCGGGTTTCGACGCCGAGTTCACCAGCCTGGACGACTACATCCGCGTCATCACCGCGCGCATCTGGGAAGGCCGGCAGGTGGACAGCATCCACCGCTACTACAGCGCCGACTGCGCGGTCATCACGCCGGGCGGCACCAGCCAGGGCGTGGAAGTGGTGGTGCGCAGCACGCTGGAAACGCTGCAGCAATTTCCTGACCGGCGGCTGCTGTGCGAAGACATCGTCAGCGCGGGCGATGCCGAGCGCGGCTTCTTGTCGTCGCACCGCATCGCATCGACCATGACGCACCGGGGCGACGGCGTGTTCGGGCCGGCCACCGGCCTGCCGGTGCAGGTGCGCACGGTGGCCGACTGCGTTTGCATCGGCAACCGCATCGTGCACGAGTGGCTGGTGCGCGACCAGGGCGCCGTCGCGCTGCAACTGGGCAGCACGCCGCAAGCGCTGGCGCGCCAGTGGCTGGCCAGCAAGGGCGCACCGAACCTGCCGCTGTGGCAACCGCAGGCGCCTGCGCATTGGCACGACCCAATGCACGAAAGCGCCGGTGCGCAGCTGCTGGCCCGCACCTACCGCGGCCTGTGGGCCGGTGACCTGACGGTGCTGCAGCAGCATGCCGACGAGGCCATATCGCTGCAGCTGCCCAACGGCCAGGCCGGCTTCGGCGTCGAGGCGGCCGAGGCCTTCTGGTTCGGCTACACGGCAGCCTTCAGCGGGGCCACGCTGCACATCGACAGCCTGGCCGAACGCATCGAGCCGGGCCGCACACCCCGCGTGGCAATGCGTTGGCGCCTGACCGGTCGGCACACCGGCGGCGGGCGCTTCGGCGCGGCCACCGGCCAGCCCGTGGAAATCCTGGGCATCACGCACGCCGAGGTCGACCATGCCCGTGGCCGCATCCTGCGTGAATGGGTGCTCGTCGACGAAGTGGCGCTGTGGATGCAGATCCTCA
>JANNEX010000279.1:0-1951 GCA_031379155.1 Rubrivivax sp. | reverse complement strand
AATTATTAAACAAATACGAGACTCAATATTAAATAAATTTATATATTGAATTTACAAATAACATTTTTGACTATTTTACAATCCATGGGTCAGCCGACCCTGCTCCAGCACCATCTGCCGCTGGCAACGCGCCGCCAATGTAGGGTCGTGCGTCACCACCACAAAGGCGGTGCCTTGATCACGGGCGAGTTGCATCATCAATTCAAACACGCCGTCTGCCGTGCTGCGGTCCAGGTTGCCGGTGGGCTCGTCGGCCAGCACGCAGGCTGGCTGTGTGACCAGCGCGCGCGCAATGGCCACGCGCTGGCGCTCACCGCCTGACAGTTGCGCCGGGTGGTGGGCCAGCCGGTCCGCAAGCCCCACCTTGCTCAGCACGGCCTGCGCCTGCGCACGCGCTGCCGCCACCGTCATGCGGCGGATGCGCAGCGGCATGGCCACGTTGTCGATGGCGCTGAACTCGGGCAGCAGGTGGTGAAACTGGTAGACAAAGCCCAGGTGCAGATTGCGCCAGCGCCCTTGCTCTGACGCATCCATGCCGGCCAGGTCGCGGCCCATCAATTCCACACGCCCCGCGTTGGGGGCGTCCAGCCCGCCCAGCAGATGCAGCAGCGTGCTCTTGCCCGAGCCCGACGCACCCACCACGGCCAGCGTCTGGCCACGCAGCACTTGCAGGCTCAGGCCGCGCAGCACACTCACGTCCAGCGCGTCGTCGCCACGGCCTTCGACAAAGCGCTTGTGCAAATCGTGCGCCGCCAGCACCACGTCATTCTTCACAGGGCTACTCATAGCGCAGCGCCTCGGCCGGGTTGACACGGCTGGCACGCCAGCTGGGGTAGAGCGTGGCCACAAAGGCCAGCAGCAAAGAGATGATGACCACAGGCACGATGTCGCTGGCCAGTGGCTGGCTGGGCATGCGGCTGATGACGTAGATATTGCCCGGCAAAAAGGCAATGCCAAATGCCCTTTCGATGGCCGGCACGATGGTGCCGACATTAAAGGCCACTAGCAGCCCCAGCGCACAACCGCCCAGCGTGCCCATGATGCCTGCAGCCGCGCCCTGCACCATGAAGATGCCCATGACTGAGCGTGGGCTGGCGCCCAGTGTGCGCAGGATCGCTATGTCGGCACGTTTGTCGGTGACCGTCATCACCAGCGTGCTGACGAGGTTGAACGCCGCCACCGCCACGATGAGCGTGAGGATGATGAACATCAGCCGCTTTTCAATCTGCACGGCGTCAAACCAGTTTCGATTGGTGCGTGTCCAGTCGCGCACAAACACATTGGGGCCCAGGCTTATCTGCAAGTCCTGGCCGACGGTGCGTGCGGCCTGCACATCGTTCAACTTCAGTTGTACGCCGGTGGGGCCTTCGACGCGGAACAGTCGCGCGGCGTCGTCGACATGGATGAGTGCCAGGCCGCTGTCGTATTCGTAGTGCCCGGCTTCAAACACACCCACCAGCGTGAACTGCTTCAAGCGTGGCACCACGCCGGCCGGTGTGACCTGGCCGCCGGGTGCGACGATGGTCACCTTGTCGCCCACGCGCGCGCCCACCAAACGCGCCAGTTCCACACCCAGCACGATGTTCCATTCGCCACTTTTCAGTTGCGCCAGCAAGGGCCCTTGCTGACGCGCAAGTTCAGTCACCTTGCCCTCTTCAAGTGGGTCTATGCCGCGCACAACGGCGCCGCGCAATTCTTCGCCGCGGCCCACCAGGGCTTGCGCCACCACAAAAGGCGCGGCGCCGATGACGCGCTTGTCACGCGCAGCTGCCGCCGCCGTGGCGCGCCAGTCGGGCAGGGCGCCGCCACTGGCGTCGCGCACTTCCACATGCGCAATGACGCTGAGCATGCGGTCGCGCACCTCTTTTTGAAAGCCGTTCATCACGCTCAGCACAATGATCAGCGCCGCCACGCCCAGGCCTATGCCCAGCATGGACACACCGCTGATGAA
>JANNEX010000263.1:0-1608 GCA_031379155.1 Rubrivivax sp. | reverse complement strand
CAACGACAGCAATCAGTGCGCCGCCGACCTTCCGCGTCGTCGCTTCCAGCAACGACGCGGGGCTGGCTGTAATGCCGCACCCCCGGCGGCGACTGAAGACCCGTGGCGCGCCAACCACCCCGTCGGGGCAGGGACACGGCGGCCCTTCAGATCGCATTCAAGGAGCCCACCATGCGCCACCGTTTCATCATCCTCACCCTGGCCACCGTCGCTGCCTTTGGCAGCCTGGCCAGCGCACGCGCCGAGAACGCCGACGACATGTCTTTTGCCGGCCTGTTCAAGGCCGACCGCATCGACAAGAACAAAGACGGCATGGTCAGCAAGGCCGAATTCCTGGCCATGATGGCCAAGGCCTACGACATGAAGGCCAAAGAAATGAAGGCCAAGCGCGCGGGCATGGACAGCGAACAGATGAAGGCTTTCACGACCTGGCTGTCACGCGGCGAAAAGAACTGAAGACCCGCTGTGCCGGCCAGCGTGGCGCGGCTGCGGGCCGGTGCCCAACAACACTCAGTGCGCTTCGGCGCTCTTGGCCGCCTCTACAGCACCACGCGCATCGCCCTGGCTGCCGTTGAAGAACAGGTTTAACGCCACGGCGGCCACGGCGGTGAGCAAGATGCCGCTTTCCAGCAAGGGATGCAGGCCGTGCGCCATCTGTTGCGTCCAGCGCGGCGCCACCAGCGGTATCAAGCCAAAGCCAATGGCCAAGGCCACGATGTAGAGGTTGTGGCGGTTGCCCTTGTAGTCCACCGTGGACAGGATGCGGATGCCGGTGGCCGCCACCATGCCAAACATCACCAGACCCGCGCCGCCCAGCACGAAGGTGGGAATGGCCTCGACCAGCGCTGCCATCTTGGGCAGCAGGCCCAGCACGATCATGATCACGCCTGCGGCCACACACACCCAGCGGCTCTTCACGCCCGTGACACCCACCAGGCCCACGTTCTGCGAAAAGCTGGTGTACGGGAAGGTGTTGAAGATGCCGCCGATCAGGGTGCCCAGGCCGTCGGTGCGCAGGCCGGCCGACAACTCGGTTTGGCTGATGGGCTTGCCGGTCAGGTCAGACAGGGCCAAGAACATGCCGGTGGATTCGATCATGACCACGATCATCACCAGCGTCATGGTCAGGATCATCACGACATCGAATGTGGGCGTGCCAAAGGCGAACGGTGTGACGACGTCAAACCAGCCCGCCTTGGCCACTTTGTCAAAATTCATCTTGCCCAGGCCAATGGCCACGACACAGCCAAAGACCATGCCCAAGAGCACCGAGATGTTGGCCACAAAGCCTTTGGCGAACTTCACCAGCAAGAGGATGCCGATCAGCACTGCCCCGGCCACGGCCATAGTGTCCAGGGCGCCGTAGTTGGGGTTGTCGACCATGGGTATGGGCCCGGCCAACTTGATGGCCGGTGCTGCCGCGCTAGCACCCAAGGCTGAAGCCGAAGCCGCCGCTGCAGCGGCCGTGGCCTTGGCACTGTCAACCATGGCCACCAGCCTGGGCACGTCCACACTTTGCGCCAAGGGTGCCGGGCCACCCATGGCCCAGCCCACACCCACGCGCATCAGGCTGATGCCGATGATGGCGATGATGGTGCCCGTCACCAC
>JANNEX010000256.1:0-5061 GCA_031379155.1 Rubrivivax sp. | reverse complement strand
TTGCGCTCGATGGTCTGGAAGGGGTTGGTGGTGGCGCCACCGCCGCCGGTGTTGGTGAACTGGCCGGTGATGAAGGGCACGTTTTCGCCGACCACGATCTTCGCTTCTTCGTTGTCCAGCGTGATCAGGTTGGGCGTGCTGATGACGTTGGTTTCGCTTTGCGACTGCAAGGCGCGCGCAATGGCGGCCAGCGACGTGATGCCATTGGTCACCGCCAGCAAACCGATGTTCAGGCCCGAGCCGACATTGATCGCGCCCTTGGCCGCCGAGGTGTTGATGTCGATGATGCTGGGCCGCCCGCTGCCGCTGAAATTGGTGCCGGTGACAACGCCAAACTTGTCGCCCGCCTTGCCCAGCAAGCCCTGCCACTGAAAGCCGAAGTCGGCAGAGTCGGTGGGTGCGACTTCGACAATCATGCTTTCTATATAAACCTGGGCGCGGCGCGTGTCGAGTTGGTCAATCAGCGCGCGCACCTGTTTGTACAGGGGCTCGGGCGCGGTGATGACGAGTGAATTGGTCGCCGGGTCGGCTTGGATGAAACCGCCGGTGGACGGCGCTGCTGCAGCCGTCACCGCCGCCGCAGACTGTGCGCTTTGGCCGCCCTGTGCACCGGTGGGCACCACCGAGGCAGCCACACCGCCTGTGCCAGACGTGCTGCCACCGCCGCTGCCCGTGGCACTGAAGGCCGCGCGCACCACGGTAGCCAAGCGCACCGCGTCGGCGTTTTTCAAGTGCACCACCCACATGCCGCCACCCGGGCCGATGAGGTTGCTGGGCCGGTCTAACCTGGCAATGGTGGAGCGCAGCGCGGCCAGGCGCGAGGCGTTGGGGGCGCGGATCATGAGCGAGTTGCTGCGTGAATCGGCGACCACGGTGAGGCCACCGCCACCCGCCGCACCGGGGATGCCGGGCACACCGGCGGCGCTGCCGCCGTCACTCAGGCGCTGCACCAGCGGCGCCAAATCGGCGGCCACGGCGTGTTGCAGCGTGATGATCTCGACATCGGTGCCCGAAGGCTGGTCGAGTGCGGCAATGATCTTGCCCAGGCGTGTCAGGTTGTCAGCGTAGTCGGTGATGACCAGGGCGTTGCTGCCCGGGTTGGCGTTGATGGTGTTGTTGGCGCTGATCAAAGGCCGCAGCACAGCCACCAGGTTGTTCGGGTTTTCATAGCGAAGCGAAAAGATCTGCGTGATGACCTGGTCACCGCGCACCACCACGTCGCCCACGCTCACGGTGCCGGCTTGCAGTTTGGCGTCGGCTTCGGGCACCACCTTGAGCAAACCGGCTGACTCGACGACGGAAAAGCCCAGGCCACGCAGCGCCGACAAGTAGCTGGCGTAAGCGTCGCGCACGCTTTGCGGCTGTTCGCTGTAGACGGTGATGCTGCCTTTGACACGCGGGTCCACCACGATGGGGCGGTCGATCATGGCGGCGAAGGCGCGCGTCACGGCTTCGACATCGGCATTCACAAAATTCACGGTCACGGGTGCGCGCGATTTGGGCGTTATGTTTGGCGCACTGTTCTGGGCCAGGGCCGGTGGCAGCGCCAAGGCCGCAGCCAACATTGCGGCCAGGCCCCGTTGCACACCGCCGCGAAAGAACGCAGTCTTCATGGTCACCCGATCGAAATGAGAGACAGCGCGCCTTGGCGTCTGCCGATGATGTTGAGCAAGTTGCTCAAGCCCGCTTCAGAACCCGGCGCGGCACTGGCCTGGCCGTTGAAGCGCAGTTTGGACGCAGCCCATTGGCCACTGCCGGCCAGTTGCAGCGCACCGCTGGTGGTGCTGAGTTGCAGCTGGGCGCTGTCACCACGCTCGTCGCCTTGCAGGCTCAGGCGGTAGCTGCCCAATTCTTCCAGTGTGGAAAGGCTGCTGGCCATGCCGCGCATTTCCAGATCGAGCCGGCCGCTGAATATCCAGCGGCCCTGCACCGCTTCAGCAGCGAAGCCGTTGCTGGACAGGGCCAGCGTGCCCGACGGTTGCAGCGTGTTCCAGGGTGTGCCCAGGCCAGCGAGCCAGCCGGCCGGCCATTGGCCCAGCAGTTGCGTCGCGCTGCCCGCCGACGCCGTTTCGATGCGCAAGCGGCCCAGGCCCGGCACCAGGCGCAGCTTGAGTTCGTTTTCAATGCAGCAGGGCTGCCTTACACGCAGCGCCAATGCGGCGCCGTCCAGGCCCAACGTCCATTGCAGGCGGCCCGGCAAGGCGCTGGCGTCGCGGCTGCCGGCGCCGCCCGTCAGCACCACCACGGCACTGCCGTGCCACACCGTGCCACGGGCGTCGGCCAGCAGCAGGCGCTGACCGCTGGCGTCGTTGACCGCCGCCGCCAGCCAAGCTGCCGGCGCATAGATGAGCAAAGCCAGCAAGCCGCCCACCACAGCGCCGCCCAGCCACCAGCGCTTCACTGCCCGGCCCCCAGGCCCAGCACCAGGCTGCCGCTGTGGCCGGCGGGGGTGCGCGACAGCGTGGCCTCAAGCGGCCGTGCGCGCGCACCGGCGCGTGCTTCGGCCAAGAAGTCACGCAGCGCGCTGGTGCTGACACCGCTGAGCGTGAGCACGGCGCGCTCACCTTGCAACGACAGTTTGGCCTTGTCGCCCAAGCGCTCGCTGGCTGATTTGATGGCCGCTGCCGCTTGCTGTGGCGACACCGTCGGCGCGGCGCGCAGTTGCTGCACTTCACTGGCCAGTTGCTGCATGGTTTGCAGTTGCTGGTCCAGCGCATCACTTTCAGCGGGGGCGCGGGCCAGCGTGCGCCAGGCCGGTTGCACGGCCACAAACCACAGCAGGGCCAGCAGCAGCAGGGCTGCGGCGAAGGGCAGGAGCACACGTTCACGCTGGGCCAACGCACGCCACCACTTCTTGGCGTTAGCCGTTGAGGAGGCGATGGACTCTTCACTCACAGGCTGGCCTTGTTTGCAGCGCGTGTCAGCACCAAACGTCCTTCAGCAAATTGCGCCGTGTAGCCGCTGCTGCGCAAGCGTTCACGGAACTGCTGCATTTGCGGCTCGGCCCAGCCAGTGGCGGCCAAGGTCAGGCTGCCGGGCTCGAAGCGCAGCGTGGGCGTGGCGGCCATGCCGTCAGGCCAGGCCGCAGCGGCTGCCGCCAGCAAGGCTTCAAAGTCACCCGCGCCGGCCCGGCCAGCGGCCGCGCGCAGGCGGTCGGTTTCACGCTGCATCTGCAAAGGCGCGTCCAGCACCGTGCGCACACTGGGGTGGGTGGTTTGCAGCAAATCGGTCATGGCCTGGCGCTTGTTGGCCAGGGCCTGGCCTTGCTGCCAGGCGTAGGCGTTGAGGCCAACCAGCTGCATCACCACCAGGGCCAGCAGCCCCACACGCACCGGCCGCCATTCGGCAGTGAACAGGCGGCGCAGGCCTTCGCGCAGCACGCGCGTGCCACGGTGGTGCGGTGCCAACTCAAACTGGCGCAGGTTGGTGCTGCCCGCCGCGGCTTCCAGTGCACGTTGTGCGTCGCCCATGAGCGGCACGCTGCGGCCCAGCACCTGTTCAGCCGCCTGCGCGGCAGAAGGCGTGGCGGTCCAGCGCACCTTGGACAAGTCGCTGTGCGCGGCCAGCACGGCGCGCGCCAGGCCACCCGACAGGCGCAGGCAGACCACGCCGTCAGCGCCGGCCAGGCTCAGCCAAGGATGTTCGTCTTCGGCCACGGTACCGCCTTCAACATCGCCACCGCCGACGTGAAAGTGGCCGCGCGCAGCACCTGGCGTGTGCGCGGGCAAGACACGCTCAACGCTGCGCCCGGCACCTTCCAAGGCGGCCAGGGCCGCCGTGAGGCGGCGGCTGTCGGTCACGGCGACCCAGCCCTTGCGGCCCGGGCCCGAGCCGTCGGCCAAGGCCAGGTGAGCCTGCGCTTCGTCTTCCAGCAGCGCGTCTTCCATGACGCCGGCCAGTGCCGCGCGCATGCGCGCTGCGGGCGCCTTGGGCACGGCTATGGCATGCCAGCTGACATCGGCCTCAGCCAGCAGCAGCACCGTCTGGTCAGCCTTGGGCAAGAGCGCCAGCGCGGCCTGGCCGACTTGCGTGGGCGCACGGCCATCGGCGCTGAGCACATAGCTCCACTCGGCAGGCAGGCGCAGCGCCGACGCCGCGTCGTGGCTGGCCACGCGCACGCCGCCGCGCTCGCCGGCGCGCTCGCCCAAGCGGTCGCGGGGGGGCAATTGGATGACAAGCAGGGACATCAGTGAGGGACGTCAGTAAGGGGCAGCGATGGGCTTGGATTCTCGGCGGCGCGTATTGTCGCTGTCAGCGTGCAGGGGTGGAAAAGCTGCGCTTTTCTCGCTGCAACACGTCGACACGGTTGTCGCGCCGCACCAGCAAAGAGCGTTCTTCCAGCACCCGCTCTTCCAGCCGCAGCCGCCCGGCAACGTGAAAGTAGCTGCTGCCCACACTGGCGCGGTTGGGCTCCACGGTCAGCCCCGGCAGTTGGTTGCTGATTTCTTGCAGGCTTTGAAAAGCCTTGCGCTGGCGCGCTTGCACCAGGCGCTGGGCACCGCCCATGTCCAGGCCGTCAATGGCCGCCACCATGACCTCGCGCGCCGCCGTGTTGATGTTCACGGGCGTGGGCACGGGCAGCAGGTCGACATAGGGCTCGAGGCGCTCGAGCAGCGCGCTTTCCAGGCCTTGCCAGCCCAGGTCACCCAGGCGCACGGGGGACAGCGGGGCGCTGGATTCGGCGGCGTTGGTGCCGGTGGCATCGGCCGCGCCGGCCACACCGGGCCTGGCCGCGCTGAGCGCCTGCGCGATGCGGTCGGCCGCGTCGGTGGGCGCGCCCACCAGGCTGCACAGGCGCTGCAACGCCGCCAGTTGCACGGGGACGACCTTGCCAGCGTCATCGAGCAGGTTGCGCAGGTTCCAGCGCGACTGCGCGTCTTCAATGCTGCCCGAGATGAAAGCGTCGGGGCCGCTGTCGGCGTTGTTGTCGCGGTCAGCGGCCAAAAAGGACGACAGACGCGCCTCGGCCAGCGGCTGCGCCCAGGGCTCGTCCAGCGAGTCGTAAGGCGCGTTGCGCTGCTGGTTGGCACGCAGGTCTTCGCGCAGGATGAGGCGCGCCCA
>JANNEX010000201.1:0-9609 GCA_031379155.1 Rubrivivax sp. | reverse complement strand
GCCTGGAAGCCGACGATGACGATGTAGGCGTCGATGACGTTCTTCGAAAACCCCAACACGAAGATGGGTGCCAGCACCAGCGTGCGCGTGATGATGAGTTCAAGAATGTGCTGGCGCGAACCGGCCATCCAGTCCATGTGTTTGGCGCTGTGGTGCACGGCGTGCAGGCGCCACAACAGGGGCACCTCGTGGTAAGCGCGGTGGGTGGCGTACTGCACCAGGTCGGCCACCAGCACGATGCCAAACAGTGCCACCGGGAAGGGCAGGTTTTGCACCCAGCCCTGGATGCCGTCTTTGGCCGCCCAGCCAAAGAGTTTGTGCACCAGCAAGTTCACCGCCAGCAGCACAAAACCGACCATCATGTGGTTGACGATGAAGTGGTGAAAGTCGGTTTGCCATTCGGGGCGAAACACGGGCTGTTCTTTGCGCAGCGGAAAGAGTTTTTCGACAAAAACGAAGAGCAGCGTGCTGCCCAGCAAGTCCAGGATGAACCAGTCCAGGCCGATGTAGGGCGTGTTGTCGGGGAAGTTGGGGGCGACCTCGACCTTGTGCGCGCCCAGCAGCAGGGTCAGCGCCAGCAGCGCAAAAGCGCCGGCTGAGAGCCACCGCGCACGGCCACGCACGATGTTGAACAGGGCCAGCGCGCCCGAGATGACCAGGCTCCAATACATCAGCAGGCGCATCACGTCGACGTTGTAGCTTTTGCGCAGCTGAGGCGTCGTCAGGTATTCGGGCCAGTGAAAGGCCAGCACGCCCAGGAAACACAGGATGGCCAGCGACAGCGAAACCACGCCCGTCACCAGGCCATGGCCGGGGCGCAGTTCGCCATGTGATTCAGTCAGTTGGTTGAGCTTGTCAAGCATGTGCGGGCCGCTGCGGATGAAATCGGCGAAGTGTAGCCACCGCACTGCCTAAAATGCCGCGTGTGAACGCAGTCTCGAACCAGATCTCGATTGTTGCCGCTTACCGCTTTGTCGACCTTGACGATGCTGCCGCACTGCGCCAAGTGCTGTTTGACCGCGCGGTGACCGCAGGACTCAAGGGCACCGTGCTTTTGGCCCCTGAAGGCATCAACCTGATGCTGGCAGGCGAAACGCTGGCCTTGCAAGGCTGGCTTGATTCGCTGACTGCCGACGCTCGCTTCAAGGGCCTGCAACTCAAACGTCATGTCGCGCAAACGCTGCCCTTCAAGCGCCTGCGAGTCAAGCTCAAGCGCGAGATCATCCGCATGAACGAGGCCGGTGTGCGCCCGCAAGCCGGCCGCGCACCGGCAGTGGATGCCGCCACACTGCAGCGCTGGCTGGCCGCAGGCCACTGCGACGAAGGCCGGCCGCTGGCCCTGCTGGACACACGCAACGGCTTTGAAGTGGACGCGGGCGCCTTCGATGGCGCCATCGACTGGCGCTTGCAGCGCTTTGGCGACTTTCCTGCCGCGCTGCAAGCCCACCGCGAAGAACTGCAAGGCAAGACCGTGGTCAGCTATTGCACGGGCGGCATACGCTGCGAAAAAGCGACGCTGTGGATGCAGCAAGCGGGCTTGGCGCATGTGCACCAATTGGACGGCGGCATCCTGCGTTACCTGGAATTGGCGCCAGGCGCGCCGCACTGGCGCGGGCAGTGTTTTGTTTTCGACGAGCGCGTGGCGGTCGACGAACAACTGCAAGCTCAGGCGATGGCTGGGGCCACGTGATGGGCTGGGTCGTCCGCATCATCGGCGTCTTGTTGATGCTCAGCGCCCTGGCGCTGGCCTTGTCACGCGCCCCTGACCGCCCCGTGCAAACCCTGGTGGCGCGCTGGGCACCGGCACCATCGGACTTCATCGAAGTCAGGGGCCAACTCGTGCACCTGCGCGACGTTGGCCCGCGCGACGATGCGCTGCCCATCGTGCTGATCCACGGCACTTCGGCCAGCCTGCACACCTGGGAAGGCTGGGTGCATGCGCTCAAAACCCAGCGCCGAGTCATCAGCTTTGACCTGCCAGGTTTTGGCCTGACAGGGCCCTTTGCCGGTGACTACCCACGCGACGATTACAGCGGCGACACCTACGCGCGTTTTGTGCTGGACTTGCTGGACGCGCTGAAGGTGGACCGCGCCGTCATCGGCGGCAATTCATTGGGCGGTGAAGTGGCCTGGCGCACGGCCTACTTGGCGCCCGCCCGCGTCGCCGCCTTGGTGCTGGTGGATGCGGCTGGCCCCGCCTTCGTGCCCGAAGACATGCCGCTGGGCTTTCGCCTGGTGCGTGTGCCCGTGCTCAACCGCCTGAGCGAATGGGTACTGCCGCGTGACCTGGTGGCGCAGAGTGTGGCCAGCGTCTACGGCGACCCGTCAAAAATAACGTCTGACTTGGTGGACCGCTATTTTGAAATCACGCTGCGCGAGGGCAACCGCCGTGCGCTGCGCCTGCGTGTGCAAGGGCTGGTCAGCGGCGTGGATGCAGAGCGCATTCCTACCCTCAAACAGCCGACGCTGATTTTGTGGGGCGGGCGTGACCGGCTCATTCCGCCGGCCATCGCCCACCAGTTCAAAGCGCAGATCGTCGGCAGCCAGGTGGTGGTGTTTGACGAGTTGGGCCATGTGCCGCAAGAAGAAGATGCGGCGCGCACGGTGGTGCCGGTGAAAGCCTTTCTGGGCCTGAAGTAACGCGGCCGCCCCGGTTCAGGGCTTGTCGGACTTCTCGAGCTTCAGCGTTTGCATGGGTGCAGAAGGCAGCAAGTCAGGCTGGAAGGCATGGCGCGCAATGACTGCCACGGCAAGCACCAGCACCAGCACCAGCGCGCCGCCCACGGCCCACATTTGCCAGGCAAACTTGAGCGGCTGCGCGCCCGCAGAAGAAGCGCTTTTGGGCGCGTGCACGGCCAGCATGCCTTGCCAGCCACAGCCCTCTTCCAGGCAGCGGTAGCGGCGCAATCCAGTGCCCGTGCCGGCGCGCAACTCGTCCGACGAGCGGTGCACGCGTTTGACTTCACCGCCGCAGCGGCTGCAAGACAGCGAGGAACTTGACTTTCGTGACATGGGACAGGGTGGCCCCGGATGACATGGTGCCTAGAGGCTTAGGGCAAGGGGCAAAGGGCAAGGCCTGCGACAACTCTGCAGCTTCAGGCCCTGCTATCGGCAGCGTCAGGACTGACTTGACGCTGCGTGCCTAAGCTACCACCAGCCGCGCCGCGCCGGGCGTGGCAGGCTTCACGCTGCCGACCACGGCAGCGGAGTCGAAGCCGTGGCGGCGGAACACCGCCAGCACGTCGCCCACGGCCGACGGGTCGCACGACACCAACAGCCCGCCGCTGGTTTGCGGGTCGGTCAGCAAGGCCTTGTCTTCGGCGGCAAAGCCTTGCGGCAACGCGATGTCCTGGCCATAACCGTCCCAGTTGCGGGCCGACGCTCCGGTGACAAAGCCTTGTGCGGCCAGGTCACGCACACCACCCAGCAGTGGCACGCTGGCCCAGTCGATAGTGGCCTGGCAGTTGGCGCCCTTGGCCAATTCAAGGCCGTGGCCGGCCAGGCCAAAGCCTGTCACGTCGGTCAGTGCATGCACACCCTTCAACTCAGCCAGTTCGGGCCCGGGCGTGTTGAGCTTGGTGGTGTTGGCAATCAACTGCGCATAGCCGGCCTCGCCCAGCTTTTCTTTCTTCAAAGCCGCGCTCATCACACCCACACCCAGCGGCTTGCCCAACACCAGCACGTCGCCGGGGCGCGCGTCGGCATTGCGCTTGACACGACTGGGGTGCACCAGGCCCATCACCACCAGGCCGTAGATGGCTTCGACGGAATCGATGGTGTGGCCGCCAGCAATGGGTATGCCGGCCAGGCGACACATGGCTGCGCCGCCTTCAAGCACCTTGCCAATGGTCTGCGTGCTGAGCACGTTGATGGGCATGCCCACCAGCGCCAGCGCCATGATGGGTTTGCCGCCCATGGCATACACGTCGCTGATGGCATTGGTGGCGGCGATGCGGCCAAAGTCAAACGGGTCGTCAACGATGGGCATGAAAAAGTCGGTGGTGGCGATCAGTGCCTGCTCGTCGTTGAGCTGGTACACGGCCGCGTCGTCAGCCGTCTCTATGCCCACCAGCAGCTCTTTGGGGATGGGCATGGCCGCCGTGCCCTTGAGGATTTCGCTCAGCACGCCGGGCGCGATCTTGCAGCCGCAGCCGCCGCCGTGGCTAAGTGAAGTCAGGCGTGGTTCGACGAGTTTTTCAGGGGCGTTCATGCAAGTCCTTGGGCGGGTTTCAACTCAGTGAGCCCAGCAGCTTGAGCAAAGTTCTTCGCTCTTGCTGGGGCTCGAACAAGGGCGCGCGTTGACGGCATTGCGCGTTCAGGGCCGGCAGCATAGCCGCATCGTCGCGGCAGCGTTGCAACAGGCCGGCAAGACCTTGTGCATCACCCCAATCAAAAAAACCGCCGTAGTCGCGCCCCAGCAGGCCCACGTTGCCGTCGATGCTTGAAGCCAGCACCGGCGTGCCGCTGGTGATGGCTTCGGTCACCACGTGGGCGCCACCTTCCATGCGGCTGGCGTGTACCAGCACATGGGCGGCCTGGATACGGTCGCGGGTCTGGGCGTGTGGCAGGCCGCCCAGCCAGCGGTAGTGCGGCTGCTCGCGCATCAAGGCTTGGGCCTGAGCGGCCAATTCGGGGTCAAGGCCGGCGCCGATGTGGTCGAGCAGAATGTCTTCGCGCGTGGTCAGCAGGCGCGCCGCGTCGAAGAAGGTCTGGGGTGATTTTTCATCGCGCAGGTGGCCCACCATCAGCGCGCGCAAGTGGCGCGTGGTCTTGGCGCGCGGCTTGCGGCTGGGGGTGGACTGCAAACACACGAGACCCTTGGCGCGCACATCGGCGGGCAGGCTTTGCAGACCCAGCTCGTTGAGCACCACCAACCTGTCGGCCAGTTGCAAAGAGTTTTGCGCGGCGCGGTCTTGTGCAATGTCGCGGTAGAGGTCGGTGCCAGTCAGCACCACCACCAGCGGCTTGTGGGTTATTTGCGGTTGCGCTCGCCAGGCGGCCACCGCAGCGGCCGAGCGTCGGGCATGCAGGGCGATCATGATGTGCTCTTCCCCGCCCTGGCCGCCCTGCCCGCTTTGCCAGTCCGCCGCCACACGCACCCGATAATGCCCAGCCAGCATCGCGGCCCAACGCCGCGCGGTTTGCCAGTTGCCGTTGTTGGCAGCGGCCAGTGCAGGTGTGACGATGACCACAGACGGTGCAAGCATGGACCAAGCTTACCGCGCGCCTTTGGCTCAGCCCGGCGCGCCAGACTTTCGCCAAGCTGGGCAGGCCGCGCTGGCGCAGGCGCTGCTGAGCAGCCGCCGCGACACGCTGGCCACCTTTGAGTGTTTTGAGTCTGCCCTGGCCAGCGCTGGCTTGGCCGTGCCCTACAGCCCAGAGCTCAACCCACCGTTGTGGGAACTGGGCCATGTGGGCTGGTTCCAGCGCTGGTGGCTGGGCCGCAACCCGCAGCGCCACCTGGGTGTGGCGGCCGACCCGCAAGTGACACGCATGCCCGCCACGCGCAGCGACGCCGACGCGCTGTATGACTCCAGCCGCGTGCCGCATGCCAGCCGTTGGCACTTGCCTCTGCCCAGTGCGCGAGCCACGCGCACTGAATTGGCGCAGGGCCTGGAAGAGTCGCTGAGCTTGTTGCATGACTGCGGCGAAGACGACTCGGCGCTGTACTTCCACCGTCTGTGCCTGGCCCACGAAGACATGCACCACGAAGCGGCTGTGTACACCGCGCAGGCCTTGGGCATCGCGCTGGGTGACCCACGCTGGCAGGCGCGAGCGCTGCCCGCGCCAGCACCCGCGCTGACCCTGCCCGCCGCACCCTGGCGCCTGGGCCACAGCGGCGCCGGCTTTGCCTTCGACAACGAGTTAGGTGCCCATGAAGTCAGCCTGCCCGAAACCCACATCGACAGCCAGGTGCTGCGCTGGGCCGACTACCTGCCCTTCGTGCAAGACGGTGGTTATGCGCAAGCCCGCTGGTGGCCAGGTGCTGCCGGCGTGTGGCGCGCTGCGCAGGCCAGCGCTGCACCACGCTATTTGCGTCAAAACCAGGGGCGCTGGGAGCAGCAGAACTACGGCCATTGGCGGGCGCTGGACCTGTCGCTGCCGGCCTGCCACCTCTCGGCTTTTGAAGCCCAGGCCTGGTGTGCCTGGGCCGGCCGGCGTCTGCCCAGCGAAGCGCAGTGGGAACGCGCCGCCGTGCAAGAGCCTCAACGCTTTGCCTGGGGTGCTGTCTGGGAATGGACGGCCAGCAACTTCACGCCCTACCCCGGCTTTACACCCCACCCTTACCGCGACTACTCGGCGCCGTGGTTTGGCAACCGCCCGGTGCTGCGCGGCGCCAGCTTCGCGACCCAGCCGCGTTTGCACCACGCACGCTTGCGCAACTACTTCACGCCCGAGCGCAACGACATCTTCGCCGGCTTCAGGACTTGCTCACTTTGACCGTTAGGACGCCAGCACCACCGCGAACCAGTCCTGCTCGTCGCTCCAGCCCTGCACGCGCGTGAAGCCAGCGTCGCGCAACAGCGTTTCAAAGTCGGCGCGCCGCCATTTGTAGGAATTTTCGGTATGGATGCGCTCGCCTGCCGCAAAGGTGCGCTCGCCACCTGTCCAGCGCACCGTCACTGCCTGGCGCGCTTGCAGGTGCATCTCGATGCGGCCCGCCGCTTCGTTGTAGAGCGCCACATGCTGCCACTGGCGCAAGGCGAAGTCGCTGCCTACAAGCCGATTCATATGACGCAGCAAGTTGAGGTTGAAAGCCGCCGTGACACCCAGCGCGTCGTCATAGGCGGGCTGCACCACGGCGGCGGGCTTGGCCAGGTCTACGCCAATCAGCAGCGCACCGCCCGCACTCAGTGCACGGGCCTGACGCAGCAAGCGCAGCGCCGCGTCGGGCGCAAAGTTGCCAATGCTCGAACCTGGGTAGAAGACCACCGCCGGTCCCGGCACGATGCCCGCCGGCAAGGCCAGTTCGCTCGAAAAATCCAGGCCCACGCCCACCATGTCCATGGCCGCAAACTGGCGCTGCAAACAGCCCAGTGCGTTGCGCAGGAATTCAACCGAAATGTCCACCGCCACATAGCGCGCGGGTTGCAGGGTGTCGAACAGGCGCGCCGCTTTTTCGCAGTTGCCCGCGCCCAGGTCCACCAGCGTGGCGCCAGCACCCGCAGCCGCGCGCACGGCCTGGGCAATGGCAGCGCCATGGCGGGCCAGGATGGTGGCCTCGGTGCGCGTGGGGTAGTACTCGTCAAGCTCGGTGATGGCGTCAAAAAGGCGCGAACCCAGCGCGTCGTAAAAGAACTTGGGCGACAGCTGCGCCGGCATGGCCTGCAAGCCCTGCACCGCTTCAGCGGCCAAGGGGGCCGCAAGCAACTCGTGCAACTGGATGAACTGCGGCTCGCGCATGGGGCTTCCTGGATGGTGGCTGGCCAGGCCATGGCCGGGTCTTCGGGGCGGGAATGTAGCAGGGCTGCTGCACAAGCCGCCAACATGGGTTCAAATGCGCACCGCTGGAAGTGCCGGCACGGTCTTTGCGGCCCCGCACATCTCTGTCCACATCCCTGTCCATTTCCCTGTCCATATCCCAGGAGTCAACCCCATGATCAGCTTGTCCCCATCACGCACGCGCCGCGCCCTCATGGCCTGCGCGCTGCTGGCTTTTGGCACCCTGGCCCACGCGCAACAGGTATTTCGCATCACCGCCATTCCCGATGAATCGCCGACCGAGCTGGCGCGCAAGGCCGGCCCGCTCATCAAATACCTGGAAGCCAAACTGGGCATGAAGGTGGAATTCACGCCCGTCACCGACTACGCCGCTGCGGTGGAAGTGCTGGTCAACAAGAAGGTCGACATGGCCTGGTTTGGCGGCTTCACTTTTGTGCAAGCCCATGTGCGCTCGGGTGGCAAAGTGCTGCCGTTGGTGCAGCGCGAAGAAGACGAGAAATTCCGCTCGGTGTTCATCACCAGCGACCCCAGCATCAAGACCCTGGCAGACCTTAAAGGCAAGGACGTGAGCTTCGGTTCACAAAGCTCGACCAGTGGCCACCTGATGCCACGCAGCTTCTTGCTGGACGCCGGTGTCAACCCCGACAAAGATTTCAAGCGCGTGGCCTACAGCGGCGCGCACGATGCCACCATTGCCGCCGTGGCATCCGGCAAGGTGCAGGCCGGTGCGCTGAACATCTCGGTGTGGGAAAAATTTGTCGCCGACAAGAAGGTCGACACCACACAAGTGCGTGTGTTCTTCACCACGCCGGGCTACTACGACTACAACTGGTCGGTGCATGCCGACATGCCTGCCGCCACGCGTGAGGCGCTGTCGCAAGCCATGCTGGCCCTGAGCAAGTCCACCGCCGAGGGCAAAGAAATTTTGGAGCTTCAACGCGCCACGCGCTTCATCCCGTCCAAGGTGGACAACTACAAGGGCATTGAAGCTGCTGCGCGCAGCGCCGGTTTGCTCTGACACGGCCACCGTGCAACTCTCACTTGAGCAGGCCAGCGCGCGCCACCCGGCGGCACGCAAGGACCACGCCGCCGCCTTGCAGTCGCTGTCGCTGCGTATGGAGCGTGGTGAACAGGTGGCCGTGATCGGCCCTTCAGGTGCTGGCAAAACCACCTTGCTGCATGTGTTGGCGGCAGCGCTGCCACCGCAGCAAGGGCGCGTGGCCATAGCCGGCGCCGACCCTTGGCTGATGCCGCGCACGCATTTGCAAAAACTGCGCGGCCGTTTGTTCCTGGCGCCGCAGGTGCCGCCTCTGCCACCACGCCAGCGTGTGGTGACCGCCGTGTTGGCCGGCCGCTTGCCAGCGCAAAGCCTGTGGGCCAGCCTGCGTTCGCTGGTCTACCCTACTGACATTGGCGCGGCGCAAGACGCGCTGGCGCGCTTTGATCTGGCCGACAAACTCTTCGAGCGTGTCGACCGTTTGTCAGGTGGTGAGCGCCAGCGTGTGGGCCTGGCACGCGCGCTGCTGTCGCCAGCCAGCCTGTGGCTGGTCGACGAGCCGCTGTCGTCGCTGGACCCCACACGTGCGCAGCAGGCCTTGCAAACGCTGACCGATGAAGCGCGAGCGCGCGGCATCACGCTGGTCACCACCTTGCACCAGGTGGACGCCGCACTGGCGCACTTCCCGCGCATCGTGGGTTTGCGTGAAGGCCAGTTGGCGTTTGACCTGCCCACGGCACAAGTCACACGCGAGCGCCTGGCGCAGCTGTACGCACAGCATGAAGATGAACTCAGTGGCCCCGCACCCGCACCCGAAACTGCACCGCTGCCACTTCAACCGCCGCTGCCTGCGGTGATGCATTGCCGATGAACACACTGGCGCGCCCTGCCCTGCACGACCCGGCCTGGTGGCCGCGCGTGTTCTGGACTGGCGCCGCGTTGGTGCTGCTGTGGCCTTTGCTGGTGGCGACCGAATTCAAGCCCTGGCTGATGCTGGAAGCCAGCAGCCTGCGCGTCAGCGGGCGTTTTGTGGCCAGCTTTTTTCCGCCCGCGCTGCACAGCGACTTTTTGTGGCTGGTGGCGCGCGAGACCTGGCGCACGGTGGCCATCGCCACCGCCGGCATCACGCTGGCGCTGCTGATCGCCGTGCCGGCCACGCTGCTGTCCAC
>JANNEX010000196.1:0-7523 GCA_031379155.1 Rubrivivax sp. | reverse complement strand
GCGCTGCTGGGCTTTGTGTTGTTTTACGCCTTGCCGGCGCTGCGCGCACTGCAAATCAGCTTCACCGAGTGGAACCTGCTGCGCCCACCGCGCGACGTGGGCCTGGCCAACTACGTGCGTCTGCTGGACGACGCGGCTTTCTGGCGCGGGCTTGAGCTCGCGGGTTGGTACGCGCTGCTCAACATCCCCGTGCAGACCGTGCTGGGCCTGGGCCTGGCGGTGGCCATGGACAGGCTTGCGCGTTCGCTGTGGGTCAAGTCAGTCGTGTTGTTGCCTTACCTGCTGTCCAACGTGTTGGTGGCGCTGGTCTGGCTGTGGATGCTGGACCCCATGCTGGGTGCACTCAACCATGTGCTGGCCGCGCTGGGCTTTGCGCGCCAGGCCTTTTTCAGCGACCCCGACCAGGCGCTGGCCTCGGTGGCGGCGGTGAATATCTGGCGCCATATGGGGCTGGTGGCGCTGCTGTTTTTGGCCGGCTTGCAGAACATCCCGCGTTCGCTGTACGAGGCTGCTGCGCTGGAAGGCGCCAACGAATGGCAGATGTTCTGGCGCGTCACGCTGCCACTGCTGCGACCGGTGCTGGTGTTTGTGCTGGTCACCAGCGTCACGGGTTCACTTCAGGTGTTTGACACCATCGTCGTCACCACCAAGGGCGGGCCTGAAGATGCCACCCGGCTGGTCGTGCCCTACATCGTGCAAAACGCTTTTGGCTATTTGAAGATGGGCGATGCGTCGGCCATGTCCATGGTCTTGTGCGCGATTTTGTTGCTGTACACCGCCGTGCAGATGCGCCTGTTGCGCGCCGATCAAAGCGATTTGGCATGAAGCCTGTCAGCGCACATCCGTCGTTAGGCCGTGGCCTGGCCTGGGCCGCACTGGCTGCGCTGCTGCTGATCACCGTGCTGCCCTTGGGTGTGATGCTGCGCGCTGCATTCGAACACCCGCTGGCGCTGTATCAATCGCAGGCCATGCTGCTGCCCGACCAACCCACGCTGGTGAACCTGCAACGTGTGCTGGGCGGCCTGACGCCCGAGCAAAACCTGGCGCTGGGGGGCTCGGGCGCCGAGGTCAAGTTGCTGGCGGCCACGCTGCATTCGTTGCTCTTTACCGTGCTGGTGGTGGTGCTGCAAGTCACGTCCTGCGCCATCGCCGCCTATGCCTTTGCGCGCTTGCGTTTTGCCGGCCGGCAGTTGCTGTTTGGCCTGTTTGTGGGTTCGATGATGCTGCCCGGCGTGGTGCTGTTCATTCCCAACTTCATCCTCATACGCGACCTGGGCTGGCTGAACAGCATGGCCGGCATGGTGGCGCCGTTTGCGTTGATGTCGGGTTTTTCGGTCTTCTTCTTGCGCCAGTTTTTTCTGTCGTTGCCGCGTGAACTGGAAGAGGCCGCGCTGCTCGAAGGCGCCAGCCACTTCACCATTTTTCGCCGTGTCGTGTTGCCACTGTCCGGCGCGCCGCTGGCCACGCTGGCCATCTTGGTGGGCATAGGGGCGTGGAATGAATTTTTCTGGCCCTTCATCGTGGCGCCGGGTGAAGACATGCAGGTGCTGCCCACGGCGCTGCAAGCCTTTCGGGCGCAGACACCGCAAGGCCAGTTTGACTGGACAGGGCTGATGGCCGCGTCGACCTTGGCGCTGCTGCCCACACTGGTGCTGCTGGTGGTGGCGGGGCGGCGCGTGGTGGAGTCGGTGCAGTTCAGTGGCAGCAAATAGCGTGGGTCTGTGGTGTGCATTTGTGCGGGCGCTTCTGATTGCGCCACTATGCAGCGTTGGCACCGCGCAGGCCGCTGAGGTGCGTCACCTGCTGTGGGACGCCAACCAGCGCCCGCTGTACCAGCAGTGCGCGCGCGACTTCGAAGCCACGCACCCGGGGGTGCGCATCCGCATCCAACAGCTAGGCTGGGACGACTACTGGAGCGCGCTGTCGCTGGGCTTCGTGGCCAACACTGCGCCCGACGTGTTCACCAACCACCTGTCCAAGTACCCTGAATTTGTGCTCAACGGCGTGCTGGCCGACCTGACGCCACTGATCACACGCGATGCCGTGCGCACCGACATTTATGAAGACGGTTTGATGGCGCCCTGGCAGCGCGCAGGCCGCACCTACGCGCTGCCGGCCGACTGGGACACGGTGGCACTCATCGTCAACCTGGACATGGCGCTCAAGTCAGGCGTTAGCGACGCAGAGCTGCGCCGCATGGACTGGAACCCGCGCGATGGCGGCAGCTTCGCGCGTGTCATTGCGCGTTTGTCGCGCGACGAGGCCGGACACAACGGCGCCGACCCCAGCTTCAACCCGCGCACAGTGCGTGTCTTCGGCTACCAGAACCCCGGCCACGGCGGCATGATGGGCCAGACCGAGTGGAGCCACTTCGCGGTCTCGGCGGGCTTCCAATTTCAGACGCAGCCGTGGGACGCCAAGCTGCGCTACGACGACCCGGTGCTGGCCCACACCCTGTCGTGGCTGGCCACGTTGCCGGGCCGAGGTTGGTCTGCCGCACCTTCAGCGCTGGGCAAGATGGGGGCAGACGCCATGTTCACCAGCCAGCGCGTGGCCATGGTGCCGGCGGGCTCTTGGATGGTCGGCCACTTCGCACGCGCTGCACGTTTCGCACATGCCTGGGTGCCGTTGCCCACAGGCCCCAGCGGCCAGCGCGCCAGCATGCGCAACGGTCTGGCGCATTCGCTGTGGGTGGGCTCACGCAACCGCGAAGAAGCCTGGCATTGGCTGCGCTATTTGGGCTCACGCGAATGCCAGGTCAGGGTGGCCGCTGGCGGCGTCGTCTACCCGGCAGTGAAGGGCTTGGCCGAGCAAGCGCTGGCAGCGCAAAAGCGCCAAGGTGTCGATGCCTCGGTGTTCCTGCAAACAGCGCAAGGCCTGACCTTTGCCGCGCCCATCGCCGCTCACGGCGCCGAGGTCAATGACCTGATGGCGGCCACCATGGAGCGCATCCTGTCCGGCCGCGTGCAAGCCGCGCCGGCTTTGCAAGCCGTGGCGCCCAAGGTGTGGGCCGTGACTGCACAGCCCTAGACTGCACTGAAGGCCGCAGCCCACAGCCCCGGGCAAACCGGCATTGCAATCGTTTGCGACACACGGCAAACTGCGTCCCACCTTTTGCCCCAGGATGGCCCCATGACCCTTGGCCTAGACAAGCCGCTGCTTTCCGCCCGCCAGATCGTGCAGATGAACGTGGGCTTCCTCGGCTTGCAGTTCAGCTTTGGCCTGCAGCAAAGCAACATGAGCCCCATCTACGCCTACCTGGGCGCGCAAGAAGCGGCGCTGCCTTTGCTCTACCTGGCCGGGCCGGTGACGGGCCTCTTGGTGCAGCCCATCATCGGCGCCATGAGCGACCGCACGCTGTCGCGTTACGGCCGGCGCACGCCTTACTTTTTGATCGGTGCCATCCTGTGTTCGCTGAGCCTGTTTGCCATGCCCTACAGCCAGGCGCTGTGGATGGCGGCCAGCCTGCTGTGGATCATGGACGCCGCCAACAACATCACCATGGAGCCCTACCGCGCCTACGTGGGTGACCGGCTGCGCACGCAGCAGCAGCCGCAAGGTTTCCTGACACAAAGTGCCTTCACGGGTTTGGCACAGACACTGAGTTATCTGGCGCCGTCCATCCTGGTCTGGATGGGCATGAACCGCGACGCAGTGGACGCCAACGGCATACCCAACATCACGCGCATCGCCTTCATCATTGGCGGCGTGTTGTCGTTTGCGACCATCCTGTACTCGGTGCTGAAAGTGCGCGAGCTGCCACTCACGCCCGATCAAGAAGCGCACATACGCGCCAAGCCCAGCGGGTTTGCGGCCACCTTCATCGAGATCAAAAACGCCTTTGTCGAGATGCCACAAACCATGCGCCAGCTGTGGTGGATGAAGCTGTTCCAGTGGTACGGCATGATTTGTTATTGGCAGTACGTGGTGCACGCGCTCTCGCGCTCACTCTTCGACACGTCAGACCCCAACTCGGCGGGCTTTCGTGAAGCGGTGCTGGTCAACGGCCAGATCGGCGGCTTCTATAACTTTATTGCCTTCGTCGCCGCCTTTGCCATGGTGCCCTTCACGCGCCGCTATGGCGCGGGCAAGGTGCATGCGCTGTGCCTGGTGGCCGGTGGCCTGGGCATGTTGATGCTGCCCGGCATGCAAGACCGCTGGTGGATCTTCCTGCCCATGGTGGGCGTGGGCCTGGCCTGGGGCAGCATCATGGGCAACCCCTATGTGATGCTGGCGCAGAGCATCCCGCCTGAGCGCACGGGCGTCTACATGGGCATCTTCAACATGTTCATCGTCATCCCCATGCTGATCCAGAGCTTCACGTTGCCGCTCATCTACAAGTCCTGGTTGGGCGGCGATGCGCGCAACGTGGTGATGCTGGGCGGTGCACTGCTGATCTGCGCGGCGGTGGCGACGCTGTTTGTGAAGGTGCCGCGCGAAGACGCGGCCGACTGATCGCCCCAGCGGGCACTGCACGGATTTCGTCGTGGCTTCAATCCGTCAGCAGCATCGCGTCTGCAAGGGGCCAGGCCTCAAAAGCCAGCAGCCTCAGCGCTGCATCGCAGTGCAGTTGAACGCCCGTGGCGCCGCTGCGCGGAAACACGAGCTCGGTGAGCACGGCGGTGCCGTCGTCGCTGAACACTTCCACCGAGCAGGCGTCGACCACGATGCGCAGCGCCACCTGGGGCCCGGCCGCACCGTCCCACTGAAGGCTGCGGCTGCCGTTGAAACCACCCACCGCCGGCAGCACGCCGCTGGCGCTGCGGTCGATGAACAGCGAGCATGTGGATGCGTCCACGCCGACGCGGGTGCTTTCATCGCCACCGTCATCGCCACTGCAGCGCAGGCCCAGCCACCAGTTGCAGCCCGGCGGCGCGGCCAGCACCAGGCGCAGTTCGTGGGCCAGCGGCAGCAGGCCGGGCGGCAACAGCGCATGCGTGCCGGCGGCCAGCGTCTGCGGTGCCAACTGGTGGGCCGGGCCGCGCAGCGCGGCCAGTTCTTGCACCGGCTGTTGGGCCACGCAGAGCTGCCCGGCTTGTTCGGTCAGCCACAGCTCGCGCGGCAACGTCATCGCACCGCACCAGGGCGCGGTGGGCGTGTGGGCGGCGTAGCGGTGGTCGTTCATCCAGCCCAGCCAGACACAGCGCGGGTCGCCGGGTGGCATGGCGCCAAATGCGATGGCGGCATAGAAATCCATGCCACCGTCCAGCCACTGCGGCGCCTGCTTGGGTGTGAACTGCGTGCCGTCGAAGTCGCCAACCACGGCCACCGCGCCCGAGCCACCGCCGGGGTGGCCGTCGAACACGTCAAACTTCAACAGCCAGGCATGGCGCCCGGGCTGGCCTTGCACCGGCAGCAGAATCAGATCAGGGCATTCCCAGACCTTGCTGCCGGGCAGGTCGATGTGGCAATCGCTAAGGTGGCGCCAGTCGCGCAGGTTGGGCGACGCAAAGAAGGCCAAGTGCCGCGCCCGCGCCATCGACACCAGCATCACCCATTGGCCAAGCGCTGCGTGCCAGAACACCTTGGGGTCGCGAAAGTCCTTCAGGCCCAGGTCCAGCACCGGGTTGCCAGCGTGTTTGTGCCAGTGGCGGCCGCGGTCCAGGCTGAATGCCAACTGCTGGTTCTGGCGCTGGCCGTTCTGCGCGCAACCGGTGTAGCAGGCCACCAGCGGTGGCGTGCCGCCTTGGCCGAAGCCACTGCTGTTGTGGTGGTCCAACACCACACTGCCCGAAAAGATCATCCAGTCATCGTCTTCGGCGATGGCGACTGGCAGTTCCTGCCAGTGCAGCAAGTCGGTGCTGACGGCATGGCCCCAGCTCATATGTCCCCAGGTGGGGCCTTGCGGGTTGTACTGGAAGAAGAGGTGGTATTCGCCGTCGAACCAGAGCAAGCCGTTGGGGTCGTTGATCCAATTCCGGCGCGGCGTGAAATGGACGCGAGGGCGCCAGTGGGGCGTCGGCAAGGTCATGGCAAGGACATGGGCAATGGGCTCGGCGGGACTGCGTTCGAGCTGAGTTGTGCCCCAGCAGCTCCAGTATTGTCCGGTATCCGGGGTGCATCCAAGGACCCCCATCCAGTCACTCTTGGCCGAATGAGCACGACATGAACCACCCCAATCAGACAAGCCCGCCAGAGGCTCCGCGCAGCCTGCGCTCCGTCGTCATCGTCGGCGGCGGGTCCGCAGGTTGGATGGCGGCCACCGCGCTGTCGAATGCGCTGTCAGCGCGCCGGTGCACGATCACCGTGATCGAGTCCGACGAGATCGGCACCGTGGGGGTGGGCGAGGCCACGATCCCGCCCATTAAGGTGCTGAATCAGACCATGGGCCTTGACGAGGCCGAATTCATCAGGCGCACGCAGGGCACCATCAAACTCGGCATTCAGTTTGTCGATTGGGCGCGCCAGGGCCAGACCTATTTCCACCCCTTCGGCCCGCACGGCGTGCAGTTCGACTACTCACCGCTGCACCAGCACTGGCTGAAGCACCGGTTTGAGCCGGGCATGCCCGGCATTGACGAATTTTCGATGGCCTGGGCAGCAGCCAGCCGGGGCCGCTTTGACAAGCCGACGCAAGACCCGCGGCTCATCACCAGCCACTTTGACTACGCCTACCACTTCGACGCCAGCCTTTATGCGCGCTTCCTGCGCGAGGTGTCAGAAAAGCGCGGCGTGCAGCGCGTTGAAGGCCGCATCGAGCACGTGAGCCTGCGCGCCGGTGACGGCTTTGTGGACAAGGTCAGGCTGAAAGGCGGGCGCGAAATCAGCGGCGATCTGTTCATCGATTGCTCCGGCTTTCGTGGCCTGCTGATCGAAGAAGCCTTGAAGACCGGCTATGAAGACTGGAGCCACTGGCTGCCTTGCAACCGGGCCATGGCCGTGCCTTGTGAATCAGCCGGCGAAGCCCTGCCCTACACCCGCGCCACCGCGCGCGAAGCCGGCTGGCAGTGGCGCATTCCACTGCAGCACCGCATCGGCAACGGCTACGTCTATTGCAGCGAATTCATGAGCGACGACCAAGCCGCTGCACTGCTGCTGACGCGCCTGGACGGCAAGGCATTGGCCGTGCCCAGGCCGCTGCGCTTTGTCACTGGGCGGCGCCGCAAGCTGTGGCACCGCAACGTCGTGGCGATGGGGCTGTCCAGTGGCTTTCTCGAACCCCTGGAATCCACGTCGCTGCACTTGGTGCAGTCGGGCATCGCCAAGCTGCTGGCGCTGTGGCCGGACCTGGATTTCGACCCCTCCGTGACGGCCGAGTACAACCGGCTCAGCAGCCGGGAGTTTGACCGAGTGCGGGATTTCCTGGTGCTGCACTACAAGCTGACCGAGCGCGACGACGCGCCGCTGTGGCGTTACACGGCGGCCATGTCCATCCCCGATTCGCTGCAGCACAAGATCGAGCAGTTCCGCCAGTACGGCCGCCTCGTGGTCGATGGTGCCGATCTCTTCGGCCCACCCAGCTGGCTGGCCGTGCACATGGGCCAACTGAACGTGCCCCGGCGTCACGACCCCTTGCTCGACCA
>JANNEX010000181.1:0-8278 GCA_031379155.1 Rubrivivax sp. | reverse complement strand
CATAGAGTGTGCCGCAAAAGTCCACCGTTATTGTTGCGGCAAACGCTCGCAGCGGGGCAGAGTTGGCCCGCTCAGTTCAAAGCTGGAGCGCGAGGCGGCGATTGGCCGCCTTTGGCAGGTGTGTGCTGCTCGGCGAACCCTCCGAAAGCCGCTATTCGGCGACTGTGTCGCTGTCTTCATTGACCGGTGCCGGGCGCGGCGCTGTGCGCGAATGCGCGAAAGCACAAAGGCGGGTGAGCGCACGGGTGCAGACGCGCAAGCCGCTCGGCCAGGCCGCCGCTGAAGCTCCGATCTACGCCTGTCGCTCCTGCCTCATTGATCGCACCTGGGTATCGGTGCCTCTTGCTCGCGCGTCAGCGCAGGCCCTGATGCCGTGCGCTCAAAGGCATCGTCTTGGCCGCTTGGTGCGCCAGCGTCGCCGGTCGTTCGCTCACAGCCCAGGTCGGCCACCGGCTCAGGGTTTTCGCGAGGCCCGCTGCGATCCTGCATGATTGTTCTCAAGAACGCGGCGCGGCGGTGTTAGCTTCGCGCAGCCTTGCTTCTTCGCAGCCCCTTTGGAGACCGCCCATGTTGGTGTCGATGTTCACGCTGAGAAATGTCCTGTCAACAATGTCGACTTGGGCTCTGTGCTCGCTGTGCCTGCTGGTCGCCGTCGCACCCGCCCACGCCCAAGACGCCAGCGTGCTGCGCCTCATCGTGCCCTACCCACCCGGCGGTGGCACCGACCGCGCCGCGCGGCTAGTGGCCGAAGCCTTGCAGCCGCGCATCAACCAGACGGTGATTGTCGAAAACGTCGTCGGCGCCGGTGGTCGTTTGGCCATGCGCCAGTTCGCCACCGCAGCGGCCGACGCCAACGTGCTGGTGCTGGCCAACCCGGCGCTGATGGTGGTGGCACCCAAGGTCTACAAGAGCAATGGCTACGACCCCGACAAGGACTACCAGCCCGTCAGCATGGTCACCACCTATGAGATGGCGGTGGCCGTGTCCACGGCCGTGCCGGTGCGTGAGTTCAAACACATGCTGGCGTGGCTGCGTGCCAACCCCGACAAGGCCAGCATTGGCGTGCCGGCCACGGGCAGCCTGCCGCACTTCTTTGCGCTGATGGTGACCGAGCAGGCGCAGGCCAAGGCTGAGATCATTGGCTACAAGGGCTCGGCACCGCTGTCGACCGACCTCATCGGCGGCCATGTGCCCATCGCCATCGACGCTTTTGAAACCCTGCAGCCACAACACGAAGCCGGCAAGCTGCGCATCCTGGCCACCTCGGGCGACAAGCGTGTGATGACTGGCATTCCCACGCTCAAAGAATCGGGCACGCCCATCGTGGCCGAGGGCTGGAATGTGTTTGTGGCGCGCAGCAGCATGCCGGTCGACAAGGTGGATAGGCTGTCGCGTGAGATCGCCGCCATCATGGCCACGCCGGCCATGCGCGAGAAGTTTGCGGCCATGAAGTCAGTGCCGGTCAGCATGGACCGCGCGCAGTCCATCACCATGATCGATGCCTTCAAGAAGGCCTGGGTGCCGGCCATCGACAAAGCTGCTTTGAAGTTCGACTGATGCAGCAGCACATTGAAACGCTGGCCAACGGCGTGCAGGGCCGCGCCCTGGTGGTGCCCAGCCATACGCCGCGCAGTTTTGAAGATGCGATTGCCGGGCGCTGGGGGCCTGCGGTGGACTTGCAGGCCACGCTCTACGTGCCGGCGGCCAGCGTGGCAGATGCGGGCAGGCGCCGCCCCGCCGTCATCATCATTCCCGGCAGCGGCGGTGTGCTGCCGCCCATGCTGGTGCATGCGCAGGCTCTGGTGCACATCGGCATTGCCGTTCTGCTGGTCGATGCCTTCGGTGGCCGTGGCGTCGTGGACACGGTGGCTGAGCAGCGCCAGATTCCTTTTGCCGCGTCGGCCTGCGACATCTTTGCCGCCATGCGCCGCCTGGCGCAGGAGCCCAACCTCGACACCACCCGCCTGGGCGCCATGGGCTACAGCCGCGGCGGCGTGGCCGTGCTGGGCGCCGCCATGTCTGTCTTGGCTAACGCTTCACTTCAGGGCCAGCCGCCGCTCAAAGCGGTGCTGGCCGGCTGGCCCTGGTGCGGCTACCAGTTCAAAGAACCCGAGGTGGGCAGCACGGCAGTGCGCATGGTGGTGGCCGACCATGACGACTGGGCCAGCGCGGTGCAGAGCCAGGCCTACCACGCTGTGCTGCAAGCGCGCGGCGCCAGAGCAAGCCTGCGCCTGGTGAGAAACGCCAAACACGGCTTTGGTTATGGCAGCCCAGTTCAGGCCATGCCCGAAGCCATGGTGGCGCTGAACGCGCCCATCGTCTACTTCGATACTGACGGTGTGCTGCTCGACCCCTGGACTGGCCAGCGCCGCCCCGGCGCCGACGACAGCGCCATCGTGCAACTGCTGCTGCCCTTTGTCGGCCGGGGCGTCACGCTGGGCGCGCAGCCCGGGCAGATGCAAGAATTCATAGCCGACTTCACGGCCTTCTTTCGCACTGAACTGCTAGGTTAGGGCTGAGCTAGAAAGAACAGCATGCAGCGCCCCAACATCATCTTCATCGTCGCTGACGACCTGGGCTACGCCGACCTGGGCTGCTACGGCGGCCGCGCGGCCGGCTTCGGCGCGGTGTCGCCCCACATCGACCAATTGGCCGCGCAGGGTTTGCGCCTGACCGACGGCTACGCCAACTCGTCCGTGTGTTCACCCACACGTTTTGCGCTGATGACCATGCGCTACCAGTACCGGCTGCGCGGTGCGCTGGAAGAGCCCATCAACAGCAAGTCGCGTGGCGACGCGCGCCTGGGCCTGCCGGCCGGCATGCCCACGCTGCCATCGCTGTTGCGAGATGCCGGCTACAGCACAGCGCTGATCGGCAAATGGCACCTGGGCTACCCGCCCGACTGCGGCCCGCTGCGTTCGGGCTACGAACACTTCTACGGCATCATGGCCGGCGGGGTGGACTACTTCACCCACGCCTCATCACGCGGTGACCATGACCTCTACCTGGGCGACACCGAACACCACGAGCCGGGCTACCTGACCGACTTGCTCTCAGCCCGTGCGGTAAGCCATGTGCGGCAACACGCCGCAGCCGCACGCGCCGGCAAACCCTTCTTCCTCAGCCTGCACTACACGGCGCCGCACTGGCCATGGGAAACGCGCGACGACGAAGCGCTGGCGCGCAGCTTGCCCAACCTGCTGCACCTTGAAGGTGGCAATGTGCAGACCTATCTGCGCATGATCCACCACATGGACGAAGGCATTGGCCAGCTCATGCAGGCGCTGCAAAGCGAAGGCTTGAGCGAAGACACCTTGGTGGTTTTCACCAGCGACAACGGCGGCGAGCGTTTCTCTGACAACTGGCCGCTGGTGGGCGGCAAGATGGACCTCAGCGAAGGTGGCATCCGTGTGCCCTGGGTGGCGCGCTGGCCGCGCGTCATCGCGCCCGGCCGCAGCAGCAGCCAGCACTGCATGACCATGGACTGGTCGGCCACCATGTTGGCTGTGGGTGGTGGTTCACCGGCCGCATCACACCCCATCGACGCTGTCTCACTGCTGCCGATGTTGCAAGACGCTAACGTCAGAATTGAGCGTGACCTGTTCTGGCGCATGAAACACCGCAGCCAGCGTGCCGTGCGCGCCGGGCGCTGGAAGTACCTGAAGGTGGACGAGCACGAATACCTCTTCAACCTGGAGGCTGATGCGCGCGAGCGTGCCAACCTGGCGCGGCGTGAACCGCAACGATTTGCGCAGCTGCGCCAGCGTTGGCTGGACTGGAACGAGACCATGCCCACCATTCCTGACGACGCCTCGGTGACGCTGGCCTACACCACGGTCAATATGCCGCAGCGCTGACACCGTGGCCATGCTGGGTGACCTGGGTCTGAACTTGGCGCTCGCCGAGCGTGAACGCGCCTATTCGCCCAGCTCTTGCATAGCTGGCAACTACCAGCCTTTCATTGCCGCCTATGCCGAGCAAAGCCTGGCTGCGCGTGGGCGCACGCTGAGCCTGGGCGCACGCTGGCTGGATGTGCGCTACGGCGCGGCGGCTGCGCAGCGCGTGGACTTGTGTCTGCCGGCGGCACCTGCCGGTGCCACCACGGGCCTGCTGGTCTTCATCCACGGCGGCTATTGGCAAGAGCTGTCGGCGCGCAATTCGCTCTTTGCCGCTGCGCACTGTGTTGAACACGGCCTGGCTTTTTGCGCGCTGGACTACACGCTGGCGCCGCAAGCCAGCGTGCGCGCCATCGTGGCCGAGTGCCGCGCGGCCATGCAGGTGCTGCACGCGCAGGCGCCGCGGTGGGGCATAGACCCAGCGCGCATCGTCGTCGCGGGCAGTTCAGCGGGGGCGCATCTGGCGGCCATGTCGTGTCTCGCCCCGGGCTGGAAGCCGCACGCTGGCGTGCTGCTGTCGGGCATCTATCAATTGGAGCCGTTGGTGGGCACCTCCATCAATCAGGCGCTGGGCCTTGATGTGCAAGAGGCGCGCGCCCAGAGCCCGCTGTTGCAGCGCGTGCAAGGCTTCCCGCAGACCCTGCTGTGCTGGGGCCAGATTGAGACCGACGCCTTCAAGGCGCAAAGCCAGCACTTCGCCCACGCGTTGCAAACGGCCGGCACGCCTTGCGCCATGATGGAGGTGGCCACGCGCAACCACTTCGACCTGGCGCTGGACCTGGCCGACCCCCACACCACGCTGGGCCGCCACACGCTAAGCCTGCTTGGCGTGACCTGAATCAGTCCACAGAAGAGGCCCGCATGCCGCGCTACAAGCGCCACCACCCGACCCTGATTGACCCCGCTGGCGTGCAGCCCGGCATAGGCCCGCGCCCCATGGGCATGACCAGCGATGAGTCGCGCGCACAGGCCGTGTACGGCACCGGCGGCGAACCCAACGTGGACTTCGAGGGCACCAGCAACCCCTACAACAACTACCAAAGCATTGACCTGCTGCTGTCGTTGCAACACTTGCGCAGCGACGCCTATGACGAGCACTGCTTCTACCTCATGGGCCAGGTCAAAGAGCTGCTGTTCAAGGCGCTGCACTTTGAGTTGTTCAACGCCCAACAGCAACTGCGTCAAGACCAGGTGCCCAATGCCCTGGACATACTGGTGCGCGCCCAGGCCATGTGCCAGTACATCGCGCGCTCGTGGGACGTGCTGTCCACCATCAGCCCCGAAGGCTTCAACCAGTTCCGCGACCACCTCAGCACCGCGTCGGGCCAACTGAGCTTCATGTACCGCCACGTCGAATTCATCCTGGGCAACAAAAACCACCGCCTGGCCAGCGCCTTTCGCAACATGCCGCATGTCTGGCCGGGCATGCAGCAAGCGCTGGAGTCGCCCAGCCTCTACGACGAAGCCATCACACTGCTGGCACGGCGTGGCCATGCCATTGACGCCCCTGCCTTGCAACGCGAATGGTCGGCAGACTATGTGCCTAACGCCTCAGTTGAGCAAGCCTGGTTGGCTGTGTATGCCGACCCCGGTCCGCACAACGAGCTCTACCGCCTGGCCGAGGCCTTGGTGGCGCTGAGCGACCACATGTCGCAGTACCGTTGGCGTCACTTTGTGTCGGTGCAGCGCATCATCGGCCTCAAGCCCGGCACGGGCGGATCGGCGGGGGTGGGCTGGCTGCAGCACGTCACCTCCCACCGTTTTTTCCCCGAGCTGTGGGCCATCCGCACCCAGCTTTGAAAGCTTCCACCGATATGAGCACACTCACCCGCCAAGCGCTGACCCAGCGCGACTTGCAAGACCCGCTGGCCGCCAAGCGCGCTGCTTTCACGTTGCCGCCTGGGGAGATTTACCTGGACGGCAATTCTCTGGGCGCGCTGGTGGCCAGCGTGGCGCCGCGCATGCAGCGCGCCATCACCCAAGAGTGGGGCAAAGGGCTGATCCGTTCCTGGAATGATGCCCAGTGGTACCCGGCGCCGCTGCGTGTGGGCGCCACCATCGCCAAGCTGGTGGGCGCGCAGGCGCATGAAGTGGTGGCGTGCGATTCCACGTCGGTGAACCTGTTCAAGGTGCTGGGCGCCGCGCTGCGTTTGCGGCCCGGGCGGTCTGTCATCGTGGGCGAGACCGGCAACTTCCCCACCGACATGTATGTAGCGGCCAGCATTGCCGAGCTGATGGGCGCCGAGTTGCGTTGTGTGCAGCCGCATGAAGTGATGGATGCGATTGCCACTGCCGGCGATCAGTTGGCCGTGGTCACGTTGACCGAAGTCAACTACAAAACCGGGCGCCTGTATGACATGGCCGCCATCACCGCCGCTGCGCAGGCGGCAGGTGGCCTGGTGGCCTGGGACTTGGCACACAGCGCCGGCACGCTGCCGGTGCAACTCAACGCCTGCAATGCTGACTTCGCCGTGGGCTGCGGCTACAAGTACTTGAACGGCGGCCCTGGCGCGCCGGCTTTTGTGTTCGCGGCGCAGCGCCACTTGGCAAGCATGCACTCGCCCATCGCCGGCTGGCATGGCCACGCCAAGCCCTTTGAGTTTGCGCAAGGCTACGAGCCGCATGCCGGTATCGACCGCATGCTCGTAGGCACCGCTTCGCAGTTAGGCCTGATCGCGCTGGAAGAAGCCTTGACAGTTTTTGAGGGCGTGGACTTGCAGCAATTGCGCGCCAAGGGCATGGCGCTGGGCGACACCTTCATCGCGCTGGTGGACCAGCAATTGGCCAGCCATGGCTTCGGTTTGGCCAGCCCGCGTGAAGGCAAGCAGCGCGGCAGCCAGGTCTCGCTGACTCACCACGACGGCTACGCCATCATGCAAGCCTTGATTGCACGCGGCGTCATTGGCGACTTCCGCGCGCCCGACATCCTGCGCTTTGGTTTTGCCGCGCTGTATGTGCGTTTTGCCGACTTGTGGGATGCCGTGGCGCAGCTCAAGAACGTGATGGACAGCGGCGCCTGGGACAGGCCCGAGTTCACCACCCGCAAGGCCGTGACGTGAGCAACACGTCGGCGACCAACCTGGCCACGCGCGGGCGCCTGCCGCGAGTCCTTTGCGCATGCGGCGCTTCTGGCATTGCCCATGGCTGAACTCAAACACGGTCGCCCCCTGAACTTCCCGCGTTGGCTGGCCGACAACGCCCACCTGCTCAAGCCCCCCGTGGGCAACCAGATGATCTGGAAAGACGGTGACTTCATGGTCACCGTGGTGGGCGGCCCCAACGAACGCACCGACTTTCATGACGACCCGATTGAAGAGTTTTTCTATCAGTTCAAAGGCAACGCGCAAGTGCTGGTTTGGGAGCGTGGCCGCTACGAGCGCATTGACTTGCACGAGGGCGATGTTTTCCTGATGGCGCCGCATGTGCTGCATTCGCCGCAACGGCCCGAAGGTGATAGTCGCTGCCTGGTGATTGAGCGCCAACGCCCACTGGGTCAACTCGACGCCTTCCAGTGGGGCTGCGCGCACTGCGGTGCATTGGTGCAGCGCCATGAACTGCAACTGCAAAACATCGTCACTGATCTGCCCACGGTCTTCAAGACCTTCTACGCCGGCAGCGACAACGCACGCTGCTGCCCGCAGTGTGGCCAGGTGCATCCGGGCAAGGACCACGCGGCGTGGCATCGCACACTGGCCGGCTCGGGCTTGTTGGACTGAAGCATGATCGACATGCACGCCCACTTCCTGCCGCGCATCAGCCGCGAAGAAGCGTTTGCCGTCGAGCCTGAACGTGCGCCCTGGCTGGCCGTGTCGACGGACGGCCGCAGCGGCCACGTCATGCTGGGTGAATGCGCTTTTCGCCCCGTCACGGCGTCGCTGTGGGACGCCGATGTGCGCGTGCAAGAACTTGACGCGTTAGGCGTGTCACTGCAGATCGTCTGCGCCACGCCAGTGATGTTTGGCTACGCCTGGGAAGCGGCGCGTGCGGCCGCCTGGTGCGCGCGCATGAACGACAAGGCACTGGCCTTTTGCGCCGCACATCCGCAGCGCCTGAAGTGCCTGGCGCAAGTGCCGCTGCAAGACGGGGCCTTGGCTTGTGCAGAGACCACGCGCGCCATGCAGGCCGGCTGCGTGGGCGTGCAGATAGGCAACCACCTGGGTGACAAGGACCTGGACCACCCCGACATGCTGGACTACCTGCGCTTTTGCGCCGAGCAGCGTGTGCCGGTGTTTGTGCACCCATGGGACATGATGGGCGGGCCGCAGCGCATGAAGAAGTGGATGCTGCCCTGGCTGGTGGCCATGCCGGCAGAAACGCAGTTGGGCATGCTGTCGCTCATCTTGTCGGGCGCGCTCGAAAAGTTGCCTGCGTCTTTGAAGATT
>JANNEX010000143.1:0-5350 GCA_031379155.1 Rubrivivax sp. | reverse complement strand
CGATGCGGTCTTCGTATTCACGCGGCGTTTTGGTCAGCTTGTGGATGGTCAGCGCCTCGCCAATGATGGCGCCCACGGTCATGCGCGGGTTCAGGCTGGCGTAGGGATCCTGGAAGATGATTTGCATGTCACGCGCCAGGGCGCGCAATTCATCTTTGCCTGCTGTCGTGACGTTTTTGCCTTCGAACCAGACCTCGCCCGAGGTGGGCTCGATGAGGCGCAGGATGCAGCGGCCGGTGGTGCTTTTGCCGCAGCCGCTTTCGCCCACCACACCCAGGGTTTCGCCGGCTTGCAAATCGAAGCTGACACCGTCCACCGCGTGCACTTTGTCGACCACGCGGTTAAGCATGCCGCCGTGGATGGGGAAGTGCTTGACCAGATCCTTGACTTGAAGCAGCGGCGCGTTCATTGGGCGGCGCTTTCCAAAATGCAGGCCACCTTGTGCCCACGCACCACTTCACGCAAAGGCGGCGTGGCGCTGCGGCATTGCGGCATCACAAACTTGCAGCGGCCGGCAAAGCGGCAGCCTTCAGCGGGTTCGATCAGCTTGGGCACCGTGCCGGCAATCGCCTCCAGCCGCACCTTGTGCGTGGCGGCGGTGTCGATGCGTGGAATGCTGCGGATGAGGCCTTGGGTGTAGGGGTGGCGCGGGCGCGCAAAGAGCTGCTCGACGCTGGCTTCTTCGACCACCTTGCCGGCGTACATGACGACCACACGCTGCGCGGTTTCAGCCACCACGCCCATGGCGTGGGTGATGAGCATGACGGCCATGCCCAGGCGGTCTTTGAGCTCGCCCATGAGGTCGAGAATTTGCGCCTGAATGGTCACGTCCAGCGCCGTGGTGGGCTCGTCGGCAATCAGCAGTTTGGGCTTGCAGGCCAGGGCGATGGCAATCATCACGCGCTGGCGCATGCCGCCTGAGAACTGGTGCGGATAGTCGCGGATGCGCCGCTCGGCGGTGGGGATGCGCACCAGGCGCAGCATCTCCACCGCGCGGTCCATGGCGTCCTTGCGCGACAGGCCGTCGTGCAGGCGAATGCTCTCTGCAATCTGCTCACCGATCGTGTAGACCGGGTTCAGGCTGGTCATGGGCTCTTGGAAGATGATGGCGATTTCTTTGGCGCGAATTTTGCGCATCTCATCCGGGCCCAGCGGCACCAGATCACGGCCCTGATACAGCACCTGGCCGGCGACGATCTTGCCCGGCGGCATGTCGATGAGCTTCATCACCGTCTTGGCGGTGACGCTCTTGCCGCAGCCACTTTCGCCCACCACGCCCAGGGTTTCACCGGCCTCGATGGACAGGTCCACACCGTCCACCGCATGCAGCCAGCCGTCGTCGGTTTTGAAATGGGTCTTGAGGCCCTTGATCTCGAGCAGCGGCATCACAGCACCCTTCGGGGATCGAGCGCGTCACGCAAACCGTCGCCAATGAAGTTGATGGTTAGCACGGTGATGAAAATGGCGATGCCGGGGAACAAGGCCCAGTGCACCGCGATGTCCATGTAGTCACGCCCGTCGTAGAGGATGCGGCCCCAGGTGGGAATGTCGGGCGGGAAGCCCAGGCCCAGGAAACTCAGCGTGCTTTCGGCAATGATGGCGGCGGCCACGTCGATGGTGGCGGCCACGATGACCGGGCCCAGGCTGTTGGGCAGGATGTGGCGCACCACTTGGCGCGGCAAGCTGGCGCCCAGGGCGCGTGCGGCTTCGACAAATTCTTTCTCGCGCAGGCTGAAAAACTGCGCGCGCACCAGGCGCGCCACCGGCATCCAGCGAAAGCCACCGATGACCACGACGATGAGGATGAAGATGCCGACCTCGAGGCCGAACATGGCCTTGAGCGGCTCGCGAAACAGGAAGATCAGCAGCAGCAGCAGCGGCAATTGCGGCAGGCTCAAGAAGAGGTTGGTGACCCACATCAATACGGTGTCGACCCAGCCGCGTGAAATGCCGGCCACTGCGCCGACCAAGACGCCCACGGTGATGGCCATCAACATGGCGGCCAGGCCCACGGCCAGCGAGATGCGGCCGCCGTAGAGCACCCGCGCCAGTAGGTCACGGCCCAGGTCGTCGGTGCCCAGCAGGTGCTGTGCGCTGGGGCCGGCCAGGCGCGATTTGAAATCCACCTCGTTGATGCCGACCTTGTAAAACAGCGGCCCCAGCAACACGGCCAGCGCAAGCGCGGCCAGTATCCACAGGCTCCAGTAGGCCATGCGGTGGCGTTTGAAGCGCCGCCAGGCTTCGGCCCAGGGCGAGACGCTGACCATGGGCTTGCCCTGCGGCGCTGAAGGCGCCGGCCCAAGCGTGCCGCCACCGGACACGCGCTGCGCGGCAGCGTTGTCCGCGTCGGCGATGACGTCAGCTGTAGGAGATGCGGGGGTCGAGCCAGCCATAGAGGATGTCGGCAACCAGGTTGAAGAAAATCACCAGGGCGCTGAAGACAAAAGTAACGGCCATGATGACCGGTGTGTCGTTGCGCAAAATGGCGTCGATGAGCAGGCTGCCAATGCCGGGGATGCGAAAAATCTGCTCGGTGACGATGGCGCCGCCAAAGACCGCCGGCATCTGCAGCGCCACCAGGGTGACCACCGGGATGAGTGCGTTGCGCACCACGTGTTTGATGATCACTACCTTCTCGGCCAGGCCCTTGCTGCGCGCCGTGGTGACGTAGTCCAGGCGCACGACGTCGAGCACCGAAGAGCGCACATAACGCATCATGCTGGCGGCCTGGAACAGGCCCAGCACGGTGATGGGCATGATGCTTTGGCGGAAGTTTTCCCACCACCAGCGCCAGCCGGTTTCGGCAATGTCTGCCCTGAACACAAAAGGCAGCCAACCCAGGTAAATGCTGAACACCAAAATGAACAGCACACCGGTGAAAAACGTCGGCAATGAAAAGCCCACGAAAGCGATGGTGCTTGCGATGCGGTCGAACCAGGAATAGGGTTTGACGGCGGCCAGCACACCCACCGGAATGGCCACCAACAAGGCCAGCAGTTGCGACAAGCCGATGACCGCAATGGTCACCGGCAGGCGCTGCATGATCAGCGTGTCGACATTGATGCGGCTGACGAAAGAAAAGCCCCAGTCGCCGCGAACCATGTTGGCCAGCCACAGAAAGTAGCGCTGCCAGATGGGGTCGTCCAGACCGAACTGCGCACGCAAGGCCATGCGCACTTCGGGTGGCACGTTGGGGTTGGTGGCCAGGTCTTCAAAAGGGTCACCCGGCGCCATCGCCAGCACGGTGAACAGCACCAAGCTGATGCCCAGCAAGCTGGGCACCGCAATCATCAAGCGGCGCAGGATGTAGGTCAGCACCGGGTGTCTTCAGGCCTGGTTTTCAGCTCTGCTCTTCAGTTCTGGTCTTCAAGCCTCGCGGTACCAAAAGCCCAGCGCATAGGTGTCGTTGTCCCAGGCCGAGATGGGTGCGACCAGCTTGTGCACGGCGGCACGCGGACGCGGGCGGCCGAAGAGCGGGATGACATAACCATCGCCCACCACCAGGTCGTTCATGCGGATGAACAGCGCCGCCCGTTTAACGGGGTCAAATTCGGCCTGCGCCGCCAGGTGCGCTGCGTCGTACTCCGCATTGCTCCAGCGGGTGAGGTTGCGGCTGGACCACTTGTTGGCCTTGGCCGATATCTGCCCGCTGGTGAACTGCTCCATGAAGATCTGCGGGTCGGGCGCGCCCATGGTGGTGGTGAACATTTCAATGTCGGCCCAGAACTTTTGATACGTGTCGGGGTTGGCCACGTCGCTGCCAAAGAACACGGCTGCCGTCACGCTCTTCAGTTCAAGCTCAACACCGGCCTTGGTGCAGGCGTCTTTGATGATGGCCTGGGCCTTTTGGCGCGGGCCGCTGACAGAAGTCTGGAAGACAAACTTGAGCTTGACTGCGCCCTTGGCGCGAATGCCGTCGGCGCCCTTTTTCCAGCCCGCAGCCTCCAAGACCTGGTTGGCCTTGTCGACGTTGAACTCGTACTTCATGTTCGGGCTGCGAAAGCGCGGCGGGTTGTTCAGGAAGTTGGCGGTGGCAATGCCGCCGCGGCCGTAGATGAATTCCTGGATGCTCTTGCGGTCAATCAAGTGCGACATGGCTGTGCGCACGGCCTTGTCCTGGAAGGCCGGGTGTTTGGTTTTGGCGTGGGCGCGTTCGCCCTCAAATTCTGTCCACGGGTCAGTCGTTTGCAGGGCCACAAACTCGATGTCGCTGCCTTCCAGGAAGTACAGCTTGCCCTTGCCGTTGACCTCCATGCGCTTGAGGATTTCGTCCTCGACCGCCAGGTTCCAGGCAAAGTCGATCTCGCCGGTTTGCAGCACGGCGCGCGCCGCACTCAGCGCATCGCCACCGCCTTTGAGTTCCAGCGTGTCAAAGAAGGGCTGGTTGGGCACGTGGTAGGCCAGGTTGGCTTCGGCGCGCAGCATGTCACCCGGCTTGAAGTCCACAAACTTGTAGGGCCCCGTGCCCACCGGCTTGGTGTTGGCCGGGTTCTCGCGTGACTTGGCGCCAGTGAAAGGCTCAAACACATGCTTGGGCAGGATGGGGCCAAAGGCGCCCGTCAGCGCTTCGGCCCAGTAGGGCGTGGCTTTGGGATAGGTGACACGCACGGTGTGCGAGTCGACCTTTTCGACCTTGATGTCCTTGTAGGTGGCCACCGACACCGTGGCCGTGGCCGGGTCGCCCGCGTAGGCGGCGGTGAAGACCACGTCGTCGGCGGTGAAGGGTTTGCCGTCGTGCCAGGTGACGCCCTTTTTCAGCTTCCAGGTGACGCTCTTGCCGTCGGCCGCGACACCGCCGTTCTGGCGCGAAGGCACCTCGGCGGCCAGCATGGGAATCAGGTTGCCTTCGGTGTCCCAGCCGGCCAGCGGTTCATAGAAGATGCGCGTGGCGTCTTGCTCTTTGGTGCCGCCGGCAAAGTGTGGGTTCAGGTGCACGGGGCCCTGCCACCACAGCAGCTTCAGGGCGCCGCCGCCGCCGCGTTTGGTGGGCTTGTAGGCCATGGGCGCGGGGGTCTGGGCGAGGCCTTCGTGCATGAGCATCATCGAGGCCATGGGCGCGGTCAGGCCCAGGCCCACCATGCGCGCAATGAAGCTGCGCCGGGGCAGGCTGCCTGCACGCACTTCTTCGATCAGTTGGCGCAGTTCACGTTCTTGCATGGTCCATCTCCTGGCAATCAAAAAGTAAGCCGATACAGCGCGGCGTGGTCCAGCCACACCGCAGGGTGTTCAAGCGCAAGGATGCTATCGGCTCGCCCGCAAGCGGCTATCCGGGTCCGCCCGAACCCGGGTTGACCACCCTGGCGCGGGATACTGGCGCCCATGCAAAGCCCTGCTTTTGTCGTGCATGGCC
>JANNEX010000129.1:0-4262 GCA_031379155.1 Rubrivivax sp. | reverse complement strand
ACACCCGGGCCCTTGCCGTACCAGATGCCAAAGACGCCGTCGTACTTCTTGGCCTCGGGGTACAGATCCAGCTGCTGCGTGCCCCACACGGCGGTGGCGCCCAGCTCTTCATTGACGCCAGGCTGGAACACGATGTGGTTGTCGGCCAGATGTTTTTTGGCCGCCCACAAGGCCTGGTCATAACCGCCCAGTGGGCTGCCACGGTAGCCGCTGACGAAGCCGCCGGTGTTCAGGTTGGCACGCGCGTCGCGCTGGCGCTGCAACATGGGCAAGCGCACCAGGGCTTGCACGCCACTCATGAAAGCACGGCCTTGGCCCAGGCTGTATTTGTCGTCCAGAGTGGCGGTTTCCAGGGCCTTGCGAACGGCGTCGGGCAGCGGTGCATTCATGTCAGGAAACTCCAGGCTCAGGCTTAGGGCGGACTGCGCGGCAGTGTAGGCAAAGGCTGGCTGCGTGTCCTTTCTTTTGATGCCCGCGCCTGGCTGCTTTGCGCAAGAATCTTGCTCAGACAACCCCGCATCAGAACGAATGACGCCGAAGAAGCCTACATTGGGGAAAACCTCTGCCCCGCCGCCACTCGACAACGCCGAACCGCAGGGCTTGGCGCACGGCGATACGCAGAGCGATACGCACGGCAATACGCTGGACCGCTACGACCTCGCCATCCTGCGCCAACTGCAAGCCGACGCGCGCCTGTCCAACGCCGAATTGGCATCGCGCATTGGCCTCAGTGCAGCGCCCACCTGGCGACGGGTGAAGTGGCTGGAAGAGCAGGGCTACATCACTGGCTACCGCGCCGAAATTGACCGGCGCAAGGTAGGCCTGGGCGTGCTCGCCTTTGTGCGCCTGGACGCCGAGCGCAACAACAGCGAAAGCACGCAGGCGCTTGAAGCGGCGATACGTGCGCGGCCCGAAGTCGTGGCCTGCCACTACATCAGCGGCGCCGGCACCTTTGAGCTGCACGTGGTGGCCACCGACCTGGACGCTTTTTCGCGCCTGGCCATGGACGTGCTGTTCAAGCTGCCCAACGTCAAAGACCTGCACACCAGTTTTTCGCTGGGCGAGGTCAAGGCCGGTGGTGTGTTGCCGCTGGGGCATCTGGATGGCAAGGACCGCGGGCGTTGATGCCTGTTCGCGGTGCTACCCTTGCGCCCCCGTGAGAACCCCGACCCCGCCCCAATGAGCCGCCCTGATGAGCCGCGTCCTTGATGCGCTGCTGACCACCGACCCCGTGCAGCGTGTGCGCCTGGCGCAAGCCGGTTTGGCCATGCTGGTGATGGCCGCTGGCGTGACAGCCATGCACTACTTTGTGTGGATGGGCGTGGCGCCCGCGGGGCCGGTGGCGCTGTGGTCGCTGGCCACCTTGGTGGGCATGGGCGTGTTCTTTGCGCTCATCCGCAGCGGCTGGTCGCGCCGGCGCAGTGAACCCTCAATGACCGTGCCGCAAATGCTCTTTGCGCTGACCAGCGGCGCCGTCGCCTACACGCTGCTGGGCGCCGGGCGTGGTGCGGTGTTTCCGGTGGTCATGGTGATTTTGATGTTCGGCATGTTCGTGGTCTCGCCGCGCCAGATGCGCTGGCTCAGCATCTACGCCGTGCTGCTGTTTGGCGCTGCCATGGCCTTCATGACGGCAAACAATCCGCGTGCCTATCCGCTGGCCATCGAGGTCGGCCACTTCCTGCTGGTGGCGACCATGATGCCGGCGATGTCGATGCTGGCCGCGCGTTTGTCGCGCATGCGCCACCGCTCGCGTTTGCAGCGCGCTGAACTGGCGCAGGCGCTGGCGCGGCTGCGTGAACACACCACGCGTGATGAGCTCACAGGCCTGGTCAACAAACGCCACATGCAAGAGCTGATGGAGCAAGAGCACCAGCGCTGCATTCGCAGTGGCCAAAGCTTTTGCCTGGGCGTGATGGACATTGACCGCTTCAAGCCCGTGAATGAAGAGCATGGCTACGTCGTGGGTGATGCGGTGCTGCGCGCAGTGGCGCAAGAAGCGCTGCGCCATGTGCGCTTGTCCGACATGCTGTGCCGCTGGAACGGCGCCGAGTTTGTGCTGATGATGAGCGACACGCGCGCCGCACTGGCCCGCGGCGGGCTCGAGCGCTTGCACCAGAAGGTGGCGGCCTTGCGCATCTTGCATGGCAGCGCGGCGGTGGGCATCACGCTGTCGGCGGGCCTGGCCGAACACCATGCCGGTGAGACTGTGGAGCAGACGCTGGAGCGTGCGGCGCGAGCCTTGCAAGAGGCCAAAGCGCAGGGGCGCGACCGTGTCGTGGTGGCGTCGTGAAAGTGGCGTCGTGACGGTTGCAGCATGGCGGTGAAGGTTTGAGCGCGGCACTGCCGCTGCGCCATGCCCTGCTGGCGCTGGCCGTGGTGGCCGTGTGGGGCAGCAACTTTGTCGTCATCAAGATGGCTTTGCATGCCTTGCCACCGCTGCTGCTGGCGGTGCTGCGTTTTGCGCTGGCCTTCCTGCCGGCGCTGCTGTTCATCGCGCGGCCGGCCGTGCCCTGGCGCAAGCTTGCAACTTACGGCGTCTTGATTGGTGCTGGCCAGTTTGGCTTGCTCTACCTGGCGCTGGACGGCCACATCGCGCCTGGCCTGGCTTCGCTGGTGGTGCAAGTGCAGGTCTTTTTCACCATAGCTCTGGCCATGTGGGCTGATGGTGAACGTGTGCGCCCCTATCAATGGCTGGCACTGGTGATGGCCGTGGCTGGCGTCGCCGTCATCGCCGCGCACACCGGCGGCGACACCACCCTGACGGGTCTGGCCCTGGTGCTGTGCGCGGCGCTGGCCTGGGCCCTGGGCAACCAGGTCTCACGCACCATGGGCCGCGTGGACATGCTGGGCGTGGTCGTTTGGTCCAGCGGCTTTGCGGTGCCGCCGCTGCTGTTGCTGTCGTTGTTGGCCGAAGGGCCGGCGCGCATGGCGCAGGGCCTGATGGCGGCCGACGCGGGCGTGTGGGCCTCTGTGGCCTGGCAGGCGCTGGGCAATTCGCTGTTTGGCTACGCCGCCTGGGGCTGGCTGTTGGCGCGCCATCCAGCCGCCACCGTGGCGCCCATGGCGCTGTTGGTGCCGGTGTTTGGCATGGGTGCCTCGGCCTTGCTGCTGGGCGAAGCTTTGCCAGCGTGGAAGCTGGGTGCGGCGGCGCTGGTGATGGCCGGCCTGGCGCTCAATCTGTTCGGTCCCAAGCTGAGGCTCTGACCATGTGGCTGCTCATCATTGAAGCCCTGATCGCCGGCGGCGTGCTGGTCTTCATCGTCTGGTGGACGGTGTCTTCGCGCCACCGTCGCGACGACGACGAACCCCGCTGAAACTCAAAACCGCGGTGGCCGCACAAACGACATCGGCTTGCGCAGCAGCCGTTTGCGCAGCGCGCGAGCGATGCGTGCCCGGTCTTGCACCTGCACCCGGCGCGACAGCAGCGCCACCTTGAAGGCCAGCCAAAAGCTAACACCCAGGTTGAGCACACCTGTGAGCACAATGCCGGCCACACACCACCAAAAGGCCGCTTGAGACAGCAGCGGCCAGCCCAGCGCCCCCGCAGCAGCACCCAGCTGCCCCGAAGCCAGCGTGACGTGGCGCACGTCCAGCGGCAGGCCGAAAAAGCCCGCCACCGCCGGCACCAGGCCCAGCAGCAGGCCCAGCGAAACATTGCCCGCCACACCCGACACGTTGGCACGCCACCAGGCCGACCAGCGCTGCGCACGTGCGGCTCCCAGCGTGGCCACGATGCGTGGGTTCCAGGCGATGGCACTGTCCAGCCGGTGAAAGACAAACCAGTTTTCGGCCCAGCCCGCCACCAGCGAGCTTGCAAACAGCAGCACGCCAGTGAAGGCCGCGTAGAGCGCGGTGGGCCCCAGCAGGGTGATGCTGTCCAGCACATGCTGGGCTTCGCCCGGGCCCACCAGCGGCGCGCCCAGCAGGCTGTTTGACAAGCACTGCACGGCCACCACCAGGGGCGCGCACAAGGCCAGGTTGCCGGCGATGCCGGCCATCTGCGAGCGGATCAACTGGGCCACGCGGTCAACCAGCGCCTCGACCTCGTCGTCGCTGCTGGCGCGGCCGCTGGGCAGCGTGGCGGCCAGCGCAGGTGCCGTCATGGCCGGCTGTTTGGTGGCCACGGTCCAGTGCAGCAGCATCACGATGACAAAGCTGGCGGCGTAGTTGGCACCCGACCAAAAGCCGGTCCAAAACGCCGTCATGCCCAGCGCCATGACCGCAAACTTGACGAAGGTGGTGCCTGCAATCACCGCACCACC
>JANNEX010000126.1:0-2603 GCA_031379155.1 Rubrivivax sp. | reverse complement strand
CGCACAGCACCCACTCGCCATACGGCGCGGCGCGCCAAGGCCGCGGCCTGTTCGGCGTCGGGCACCAGCGCACGTTCCAACCTGAGTTCACGTAAGGGGCCCGGCACCGAAGCCGCCGGCTGCACAAAGTCAGTGTCGGCGCGTTCGCGCGTGATGCCCTTGTTGAGGATCTGCGCCAGTGGCGCCAAGGCCTTGCGTATGCCGATGTGATAGTGGCCGGTGCCGGTGCGCAAAATCTCGCGCACTTCGATGCCAGGCACGGGTTCCCGGGCCAGGAAGTCCAGCGCCTCAAGCAGGCTGCCCAGGTAGTAGTCGGCACGGCCTTCAGCGACTGCGCGCAGGGCTTCGGTGGTGCTCTGCGCCGGCACGATGCGGGCCTTGGGAAACTGTCGTGCGACATAGTCGTTGCTGGCGTATTCGCGCTCCAGCGCGATGCGCGCAGTGGGCACCGGCACCGCCGTGCCGACGCGCGCAAACAGTGCTGACGGTTGCGGCACCGTGCCCAGCGTGAATTCCAGAAAAGACAGGCGCTGCTGCGTGACCTTGAGGGTCAGCACGATGTCGGCCTGGCCCTCACGCAGCGCCGTCAGCACCTCAGGCCAGGTGGCATAGATCACAGGCTTGAGCCGCAAGCCCAGAGGCACCGCCAGGCGGGCCAGCAGCTCGGCCTGAAAGCCACTGATCTGGCCGTCGGCGCCCACCACTTCGTAGGGCGGCGCGCCCACCGCTTGCATGGCCACGCGCAGCACCGGCAGGCTTGCTATGTACTGGCGCTCTTCGGGCGACAGCACCTTGGGACCCAAGCTGGGCACCGTGCTGTCGGTCATACCCTTGAAGCGGAATGCTGGCTGCGGCGATTGCGCCCAGGCCTGCGCCAACCCCGCGCCCGCCAACCACAGCCAGCAAACCCACACCCAGACAGCCACACCGACGCCCAAGCGCCGCAGGGCACGGTCAGCGAGCAAGGGGCTCAGCGGCGACATCACCCTCGCTCAGCATGGGATGGGTCGGTCACTGGGGGCGACCGAGGCGAATGGGCATTCTGTCCGAGCGCGTCGCGCTCAGTTGAAGTTTTCAGCCTCGGGGTCGGTGGCTTCCAGCTCGTAGGCCGCTGCCAGCATGGCCAGGCGGCCGATCACGCCGTACATGTAAAAGCGGTTGGGCGCACTGGCGCCGGGCTTGGCGCCCAGGCGTGGCAACTGGTTGCTTTCAGCAAAAGCCAGCGGCACATAGGTGGAGCCCGGGCCGCCCAGGTTTTCGTCGGTGCCGCGCCCCGCATGCACGCGGTAAAAACCGCCCACCACATAGCGGTCAATCATGCACACCACGGGCTCGGCCACGGCGCTATGCACACGCTCGTAGCTGGGCACACCTTCTTGGATGATGACGTCGGTGATGGCCTGGCCATCTTTGGCCAAACCCATGCGCTGGCGCAGCTGTGAGGCACCCTCCAGGTCGCGAGCGTCGCGCACGGTCATGACACCGCGGCCGCGGTTGCCGTGGTCGGCTTTGACAACGACAAAGGGCTTTTCGTTGATGCCGTATTCCTTGTACTTGCGCCGCACCTTGGCCAGCGTGGCGTCAACGTTGCTCTTGATGCATTCCAGGCCGTCGGCCGCTTCAAGGTCGACCTCGCCGCACTGGCTGTGCAGCGGGTTGATGAGCCAGGGGTCCATGCCCAGCAGCTTGGCAAACTTTTTGGCCACTTCTTCATAACTCTGGAAGTGACGGCTCTTGCGGCGCACCGTCCAGCCCGCATGCAGCGGCGGCAGCAGGTACTGCTCATGCAGCTTGTGCAGCTCACGCGGGATGCCTTGCGCGAGGTCGTTGTTGAGCAAGCTGGTGCAGGGGTCGAAGTCTTTCAGCCCCAGCCGCCCGCGCGAGCGCACCAGCGGCTCCACCGTGAGTTCATTGCCGTCGGGCACTGTCAACTGCTGCGGGCCGCTGAGCGCGGGGTCGACCGAGCCCAAGCGCACGTTCAAGCCCGCCTGCGTGAAGATCTGCACCAGACGCTGCACGTGGGTCAGATAAAACGGGTCGTCGGTGTGGTTGTCCGGAATCAGCAGCAGGTTGCGCGCTTCGGGGCAAATCTTCTCAATCGCCGCCATCGCCGCCTGCACAGCCAGCGGCAGCATTTGATCGGTCAAGTGGTTGAAGTTGCCCGGGAACAGATCGGTCGAGACCGGCGCCAACTTGAAGCCTGCGTTGCGCAAGTCGACCGAGCAATAAAACGGCGGTGTGTGCTCCATCCATTCCAGCCGAAACCAGCGCTCGGTGGCCGGCATGGACTCGAGCACGCGCTGCTCGAGCTCATTGATGGGCCCAGTGAGTGCAGTAGTGAGGTGCGGAACCATAGGAAGCGCCAGAAGTGGATTTCATTCTGGCAGATGCGGCACAAGCCAAAGAACACAAGCAAAAAGCGCAAAACAAGAAAGGCTGCCAACGGCAGCCTTTCTAAGTTATGCGCCCGGCAAGATGAGCAGCAGGCCGCAGGCCTGTCTACTCGATCGCGCCGAGATATTCCTGCAGCACCGGGCCCCAGGCCCGGGCTGTCAGGAATATCACTTGTTGTACGCGGTCTCGCCGTGGGAGCTGATGTCCAG
>JANNEX010000123.1:0-11404 GCA_031379155.1 Rubrivivax sp. | reverse complement strand
GTGCGCAGCATCGGCAAAAACCTGGCCGCAGAGCCCGGCACGAGCGTGGTCGACGCGACAGGCCTGTACCTGCTGCCCGGCGGCGTGGACACGCACGTGCACATGGAAAACGTCGTCGGCCCCAGCACCACCTGCGACACCTTTGCCAGCGGCACCAAGGCCGCAGCATTTGGCGGCACCACCACGGTGGTGGACTTTGCTTTGCAAACACCGCAAGACGGTGTCATTGGCGCCATTCAACGCACCAAAGCCAGCGCCGACCGCCAGGTGCATATCGACTACAGCTTGCACTGCATCGTCACGCGCGTCGACAAACAAGTGCTGACCGACGTGCGCCTGGCCATGCAGCAAGAAGGTGTCAGCAGCTTCAAGATGTTCATGGCCTACCCCGGCGTGCTGATGAGCGACGACGCCGCCATCTTTCAAATGCTACGCCAGGTGGGCGCAGACGGCGGCATGGTCATGCTGCACGCCGAAAACGGCACCGTGATTGACCTGCTCATCAAAGAAGCGCTGGAAGCCGGCCATACCTCACCGCGTTACCACGCACTGACGCGCCCGGCGCTGATGGAAGGCGAAGCCACTCACCGCGGCATACGCCTGGCCGAGCTGGCCGGCGCGCCGATTTACTTTGTGCACGTGTCGTCCAACGAAGCACTCAAGCACATCGTGGCGGCGCGCGACGAAGGCATTGCGGTGTTTGCTGAAACCTGCCCGCACTACCTCTTGTTTGACGACTCGGTCTACGACAACGACAGCTTCGAGACCGCCAAGTTTGTGATGACGCCGCCGCTGCGCAAACCGGCCGACCAAAAACACTTGTGGCGCGCTTTGCGCTTTGACGACTTGCAAGTCATTGCCACCGACCACTGCCCCTTTTGCATGAAAGAAGGCCACCTGGGTTGGCGCAATCAAAAAGAGCGCGGCCGCGACGACTTTTCACTCATCCCCAACGGCGCACCGGGCATTGAAACGCGGCTGGTGAGCCTGTTTGACATCGGCGTCAAACAAGGCCAGTTGTCGCTGAACCGCTTTGTGCAACTGACCGCCACCACGCCGGCCAAGCTCTTCGGCCTGTTCCCCAAGAAGGGCACGATTGCCGTGGGCAGCGACGCCGACATCGTGCTGTTCGATGCGCACGCGCAGCAAACCATCCACGCCCACACCCTGCACAGCCACTGCGACTACACGCTGCTGGAAGGCCGCACGCTGTGGGGCCGTGTTGAGAAGGTCTTCTTGCGCGGCCAACTCATCGTGGACGGTCAGCAGTGGCTGGGCCAAGCCGGCATGGGCCGCTTTGTGCCGCGTGGGCCGGTGCAGGCTTTTTGAGGCGGGCGCATTGGTCAAACAAAGCAAACCGCGCACTTTGGAAGAACTGCGCGCGCGCATCGTCGCCGCTGGCGACACGCTGACGCCACGCGAACGCGACGCGGCGCGCCATGCCATCGAGCACCCCAACGACGTGGCGCTCAACCCCGTGGCCGTGCTGGCCCAGTCTTCCGGCATCGCACAGTCGGCCTTTATCCGCATGGCGCAGGCTTTGGGATTCGCCGGTTTTGGCGAACTGCAAAAGCTCTTCCGCGAACCGCTGCAACGCGCCGCGCCGCCCAGTTTCAGAGAACGCATACGCCACCACGGTGGCGAGTTAGCCATCGACAACCCTGCCGACCCCACGGCCATGCTGCGCGCCTTCAGCCAGGCCAACACCGTGTCTTTGCAGCACCTGCACGAAGAAGCGCACGCCATGCCGCTGCCAGCCGCTATTGGGCTGATCCGCCAGGCGCGCCTGGTGCATGTGCTGGGCCTGCGCCGCTCTTACGCGGTGGCCGCCTACCTGGCCTACGCGCTGGCGCGTGTGGGCCGGCCCAGCGTGCAGATCACCGGCCAGGGCGGCTCCATCAGCGAACAGGCGCGCGCCGTGGGGCCGCAAGATTTACTCATCGCGGTGAGCTTTCCGCCCTATGCCGGCGACACGCTCAGGGTCTGTGAACAGGTGCGCGCCGCCGGCGCGCAGCGCATGGCTATCACCGACACCGTGCTGAGCCCAGTGGCGCGCGACGCCACGCTGGTGCTGCAAGTCAACGACGCCGAACTGCTGGGTTTTCGTTCACTCACTTCGGCCATGTGCCTGGCCCAGACCTTGGCCATGGGGCTGGCTTTTGCGCAGCGCGGCCAGCGTGGCGAGGCTGCCTCGGCCCTGCACGATGTGGACTGCTAGGCAGGCATGGCCGATACATCACCACCACCGCGCCAGGTGCTGACGCTGCAAACGCTAACGGCAGCGGCCTTCGCGCCCTTTGGCCAGGTCATTGACGCCGCCAGCGCAGCCGCGCCGGTGCCTATCAACGACGGTTTCGCGCAGCGCTTTGACAGCCCAGCGCAGTTGCACACGTCGCAGCAAGGCGGCGCGGCGCGGGTCAGCATCTATCGGGTGCGGGCGCGCGAGCTACCGCTCAAACTGAGCGTCATGGAGCGCCACCTCTTGGGCAGCCAACTCTTCATGCCGCTGGCGCCGCTGAACTGGGTGTTGGTGGTAGCGGCTGCTGGGCCGGCGCCTGATGTCTCCCAAGCCAGGCAACTTCGTGCCTTCCAAGCCGGCCCCGGTCAGGGCGTGAACCTGGCGCCAGGCACGTGGCATCACCCGCTGCTGGCGCTGGACGCGGGCGAATTTTTGGTGCTGGACCGCCTGCCACCAGGTGCGCTGGAAGACTGTGAGCTGCTGAGCTTGGCCACGGCCAATGTCTGGCTGCAGGGCTGAGTCAAACCGGGTTGCGATCATTGACGGAGGAAAAGCGGCGTCCGGCGCTCTGTCGAAGGGAGTCGAGTACATAGGCTCCAGCGTCGGCGCCGTGGCGCTCAGTTGCCTGTGAGATTCTTCAAGCGCGGCGACAGCAGCCGGCCGGTTGCTAACGGTCATGACAGGCAAGTTCTTGGCATGCCTCAGCGTCGCTGTCCCGGCGCAAAAAAGCCCAGGGCGGCGACAAGGCGCATTGGCCATGCCATCCCCGTCATGTTGGGGTCGCAAAACCCTGCGTTTGAATGGCCAGCGCGCATGCCGTGCAGCTATCGATAGTCAGCGTCAGTGATAGTCCTCTTCACGCTGGTGGCGCACTGCCAGCACCACGACTTTCGACGGACTGACGATCTCGTACAGCGCGACATACCCGGTGCCTGCGAACGGAATGATCAATTCCCGCTGAGCCGGGTTGTGGGCCGCCTTGCGAAAGCTGAAGGGCGTGATCGCCAGGTGGTTCTGCGCCGCCGCTCTGATCGCGTCGATCGCGGCTTGGGCGCGATCAAGGTCTTCGGTCGTCTTGCAACGGTCGAGCAAGAAGTCAAAGAGACGTTCCAGGTCAACCACGGCCGCAGGAGACAACTCGACGACAAAGCTCATCGGCCAAGCTTCTTGCGCTTGGCGTCGAGCCTGGATTGCAGTCCCTTCAAGACGGTCTCAACGGGCACCGAAACGCCAGTCTGGTGGTAGTCCTTGGACGCAGCTTGTGCCCGAGCATGGAATGAGTCCTGGACGCGCCGGAAGGCGATGGCGTTTCGCACAGTCGCTTCGACGAAGTCGGTCAGGGTTTCGCCCTGCCTGAGAACGGACACGAGTTCTGCGCGCAACTCGGGTTCGACGCGGATTTGGGGTATGACGGCGGACTTCATCGAAGAAGTGTATTGCGTTTGAGTTACGCCCGCAAAGGGCTTCTTTGCCGTGATCGCTCGACAGGTCGGCAGAAGGCGCTTGTCGGCCACGAGCTGCCGTTAGGCGCGTCAACCTGAACGGCAGTTCAGAGACAGGGTGCTGCCTCTGGCGTTCGGGTGACGAATGACTGGTGCTTCCTGGACCGGACACTGGACCGTGGCTCTGAAAGGGCGGCCATTGGACCGCCGTCGCGTTTGATGGCGATCTGTCAGGTCTGTGGCGCACAGTGGGGTAGCGTCCACTGGCGGCGGATCGGGACGCGCGTCACCAAGCCACAGCCAAACCAGCTGCCAAATCCAAGCGCGGCGGCTAACCAGTGGCTGCGGCAACACCGATCAGCGGCCGGTCTCCTGCACTCGGCGGCTGTTGGCGACTGTCCAGTCGTAGGGCGTGAATCGGACGATGAAATCGGCCGGCGCGGGCTGCGCTGCGTAGCGGTTCGCGTACGCCAGCAAACTGGCGGCCGAGCTGGGTACGAAGTCCTCAGGATAAAAGTTCAGCAGCTCGCTGAGCCACACCGTGCGCTGGGACACATCGATGCGAAAGTTCTCCGCACGCCCGAAAAAGGCACGCGTTTCCCGCTCAAGTTCGGCGTCGAGTGACTCGGCGGCAAACGGCCGTCTGGGCAAGACCGGGCACGACAGCGCCGAGCAGTTGAGCGCAAAGTGCACGCGAGGGTCGTTGCGGGCGCGGGTGAGGGGCCTGATCACGTCGTTCTCGAAGCTGTAGAGCGACATGGTCTGACCCCCGATGTCGAACTTGCGCAAGACGAAGAACCGCAGCTTGGCCCAGCCAGCATGCGTGGCCGGAATGCCGCTTTGCAGCACGTTGTACATCGACAGCGCGTTGTAGGCATTGATCATGTGGGCCAGGCGCGGCGTGCCGTCGGGCAGGCTGTTGAGTGGCAACTCGGCCACATGCCGCACGTAGCGGTCCAGGTCTGCAGGGTCTTTCGCCAGTGCCTCGAAATCCACTTCGCCGCGCTCATTGACATGGCGGGCCAGTACACGCGCCCAGCTGGCGAGCGCTGCCTGCGGCGTGGGGCTGGGCAAAGCCGGGACGGGCACCAAGGTCGAACACCCGGCGAGCAGCATCAAAGCCCACGCGGCCAGGTGAAGTGGCAGGCGGTTTGTCATGGCACGGGTGTGTGTTTCGCAGCCGCAGCACTGGGCTGGCGCGCCTGCATCGCAAGGGCACGCGAGCGGCCCTTGAGCCACTTGACGGGGAAGGTAGCGACGATCTTGGATTCGGCCGCCAGCACGGGCTTTGCAGTGCCACCGGTGTGGCCCACAGGCGCTCGCGCAAGGTTGCGCCGCAGCGGCTGCCACAGGCCCTGGCTGGTCTGCAAGGGCTGCAACAAGTAGGCGTCGCGCTGGGCGTTGTAGGCGCACATGCTCAGAGGCCCGTCGTGCGTCATGGCCATGAACACGCAAGCGTCGATGCGTTCGCTGTCCAGCGCGCAGGCGTCCATGAAGTTGTGCGTGAACAGCGTCAACTTGTGCACCCGCCCACGCGCGGCCAGCAGGTCATGGCGCAGCCGCCAGGCCAGTGCCAGACCCCAGCCCAGCGCTGCCACGGCCAGGCCAGGGCGCACCAACAACGCTGCCAACACCGTACGCATGGCGCGCCCTGGCGTGCCACGGTCGATGGGCGCAGCGGCCGTCTCGCGCATGCAGCGCTGCACAAAGGCATGGTCAGCAAAGGCGTCGTAGGCGCGGCCATTGGCCACCAACAGCACGGCACTGCGGTTGCACTCGTGGTGGCCAGCCGCCAGCACGTTGAACCGCAAGTCGTCCACTGCGCTGCCCACTCGCAGGCGCTTGGCGACGCTGTCGTTGCCGATCAACTCAGTGCGCGCACCCAGCACGCCGCGGCCGGTTTCGGCCTGCAGCTGAAACGAGGCAAAGCGCACCACGTCGGCATGGGCGACAAAGAAGGCCGTCAGCATGGCCACGTCATCAAAATTGCCGGCATACACGGTGGTGTTGAAGAACACACTCATCGGCAAACCGCGCGCACGCTCGATGTACTCGCGGCGCAAGGCGTTGAGCTCGAGTTCAGTCGCGTAACCTTCGCGTTGCTGCGTCATGTCGACATGGAAGGCCACGTCAGTCAGGCCAGCTACGCACAACTCAAGCAGCAGGTCTCGGCTGGCCTTGATGCCGTTGGTGAACAGGGACGCACGCAAGCCCCGGCTCGCCAGGCGGCGCACGATGGCCACCAGTTCGTCGCGGCGGCGCAAGGTGGGCTCCCCCCCCGAGACCTGCACGTCTGTGCCCGGCCCGTAGTGCTGCACGATCAACTCGATGCGGCGAAACACCTCTTCGAGCGGAAAGTCACGCACCGCTTCGGACGATTCGCTGAGGTAGCACAAGGTGCAGTCGAGGTTGCAGCGCTGCGTGATCTCCAGCGAAACACAGGCCACCGGCCAGCGCCGCCCAGCGGTCTGGTGCGCAGACCACTGGCCCGTGCGCTGCATGCGCTGGCGCAGGTCCTGCAGTGGCATTCGCGCAGGCAAGCGACGTGGCGTGTAGACGGTGGGGGCAATGGTGGGATCGATGGCTCGCTCCGGTTGAACACTTGGTCGTGTGGCGTTCGCTGATTCTTACCCTGACGGCCCGACTCCCCTCAAGCGCGGCCCACATGCGCCGACAACCAACGATGGACTCTGCATCCGCCGCCGACCCCAGGGCATTGCCCGAGCGCATCGAACGGGTTAGCCGGTGGCGCGCCGCAGTCACCGGATGGCTCAGTGCGAACGCCAAGGCCATGGGCCGAGCACGGTCGATGTCTTTGGATCCGGCTCGTGTCACCTTGAGCCTGGCAGCGCTGCTGTGCATCACGGTGGCCGCCTCACTCGGCCATTGGTGGTGGCAACAGGGTCACCAGGCACAAGCCGATGCCGATGCCGCGATCAATTTTGTGGATGACCGCCTGGACGCGCTGGAGACCCAACTGGCCCGGGTCGCGGCCCACCCGTTGCTGCAGCGCCCGGTGGAGGCATGTGAGGCGCCCTTGGTCAAGCTGCTGGTGCGCGAGAGCCTGTCCTCGCATTTGGTGCAACGGATGCTGTTTGTCAGCGCTGACGGCCTCGTCGGCTGTGGGCCCGAGGGCGAAATGCCCGCCCCCGAGGTGCCAGCGGTTCGCACTGGCTCGCTGGCACTGGTCACTCAGCGTGCCATAGGCCTTCAATTGACGGTGCTGAGATCCGCACCCTCGGGTCGGGTGCTGCTGGCCGACTTGGACCCGCGCAGCTTTGTGCCGGATGCGACGCAGCGCTGGGCGCTATCGTCACAGCATCGCGTGACACTGGTGTCCGCCGATGCGCGGGCGCTGAAGGACTGGGGCCGTGTGGGCGACACGTCCTCCGAGGGCATCGCCGCGCTGCGCGCAACACGCAGCTCGTCGCGGCACCAGGTGGCGGTGGTGGTCGATGTGAACCGGCAGGCTGCCCTCACGGCCGCGACGCAGCGTGCGGCCTGCGTGGCCGGGCTCACGCTGCTCGCCGCACTGCTGGCACTGGCCGGGTACTGGCAACGCGCGCTGCGCCACGCCCGGCTCTATCACCGCCTGGTGCGGGCGCTGCGCAAGCGCCAGTTCGAGCCGTTTGTGCAACCCATCGTGGATGTGTCGACCGGCTGCTGCGTGGGCGGTGAAGTGCTGATGCGCTGGCAGCATCCGCAACGCGGCTTGCTGGGCCCGGCCGAGTTCATTGAAGAGGCCGAGCGCACCGGGCTCATCGTGGCCATGTCCCAGCTCGTGATGGCGCGCGCAGCGCACCGTCTGGCGCCACTGGCGCGCGACCATCCGCAGCTGTACTTCTCCTTCAACATCACGCCAGAGCAGTTGCGCGACAGGCAATTCGCGCACCAGTTGAATGAACTGTTTCGCGCCGACACCTTGGCGCGCGAGCAGGTGCTGCTCGAGCTGACCGAACGCGAGTTCGTTGATCCGGTGTCAACGCAAATGCTGTTGGCCTTGCGCGCAGCTGGCTGGCGCATCGCCATCGACGATTTCGGCACCGGGCACAGCAGCCTGGCGACCATCGACCAGTTGCCGATTGACCGTATCAAGATCGACCGCGCATTCGTCAGCACGATTGACGACAACACCGTCAGCCGGCCGGTGTTGGACACCATCATCACGCTGGCCCACCAGTTGCGGATCGGCCTCATCGCCGAAGGCGTGGAAACGCGCAAGCAATGGGACTACCTCGCGGCGCGCCAGGTGGCCTGCGTGCAGGGCTTCTTGATCGCGCGGCCAATGCCCATAGACGCCTTCGTGCGTTGGGCGAGTGACCATGCAGAAACGGCGGATCGCGCACCCGCATCAGCACCCAATGCTGCCCAGGCAGCGATGTCCGCCCCTGCAGCGTCGGCCACAACCGGCGCGGCGCCTAACCACGCCATCGCGGCGGACGCCGACCTGCAGGCCCTGTGCGCGCGCCTGGCCAGCACGGGTGGCTTGGACATCCGCGACCGCGTCTATCGGCTGCGCAACTACGAGCAATGCTTTGTCGGGCGCGAGGCCGTCGATTGGCTGCAGCGCCACCTGATGGTCAGCCGTGCGCAGGCCCTGCGCACCGGCAGGCGCTTGTTGGCCCTCGGTCACATCCATCATGTGCTGAACGAACACGACCTCGAGGACGCGGATCTCTTCTACCGCGTGGCCGAACCTGCGGCTGCGATCAGTCATTCGCCTGCGCCAAACGCCACCGAGCTGGAGCAGGCCCTGAGCGTTGCCCACGGTCTGACGTGGACCGACCAGGTGCGCGGCCTGCTGCGCCACCGCAGGTGCCAGTCCGGTCGCGTGATTGTCGATTGGTTGTGCCAACACTATGCGGTGCCGCGACGCACCGCTGTGCAGTGGGCCGTACAGCTCATGCGGCTAGGCCGGCTGCGGCATGTCTTTGACGATCAACCGTTTCGCGACGACGCCACGCTGTACCGGCCAGCCTGAACCAAGCGCTTCACCCAGGCACCCGCCGGGCTGCGCGCCGGAGAATTTGGACGCGAGTCTGCGCCAGACCCGTTGAACTTGCGACATCGGCCCCAAGGTGGCACAGGTGGGTGTTCTTCCATGGCCGACACTCTGGCAAGACCGCATGCAATTTCGCCGTCCGGCCGCCGTCGGGCCAACCCCTTCAGGCCAGCTTCAAACGACGCCGTCTAACCGAATCCAGGCTTCGCCCCGGCCATCACCGGCATGATCTGCGCCTCGTGCGCCTCGTGCGTGTCGCGGGTTGAGCGCGCGCTGCAAGGCGTGCTCTCGGCCAGCGTCAACCTGGCCACCGAGAAGGCTGCGGTGCAGGCCCTGCGCGGTGTGAATGTGGCTGGCTTGTTGGCTGCCGTGCAGCGTGCGGGTTATGCCGCGCAGGGCTTGGATGTCGGCCAGGCTGCGGCGCCCACAGTGGGCCCGCCGTTCTGGCCGGTGAGCGACAGCACAGCGTCGCTTGCGGCTACCGGCAAACCATGCCCGAACGACCACGCCGAGTGCGCTGCCGACTGTCAGCGCGGTGGGTTCCGGCATCGGCGCAAGTCAAGAAGCCAGCCGTCTTTCTTGCGCGATTGACGGCGACTCGAAATCAATACTGCGAGCCACTCAAGCAGCAACCTTCAGGAACAAGTCGCGGTCGGGCGCGAAGTTCGCATACAGCGGCAGCAGTGCACCGCCCAGCGCGCGCGCGTCAGAGCCAATGGTGCCGGCCAGCAGCGCAGGTTGCGCCACGCCCTCCCAGTCGTAGCGCGCCAGCGCCGATTGCGTCTGCGCCAACAGCGCGGCCAGCAGTTCGCGGCTGACGCTGCCGTCCAGGATGACACCTTCCATGTCGAGCAAGCATGCGCTCATCAGCACGGCTTGGGCAATGGCCGTGGCGGCATCATCCAGCCAGGCTTGGGTGTGTTTGCGCCAGGGCGCATGCAAGGCGCGCTCATCCTGCGCCGCGTCCAGCGCCAAGCCAGCTGCGGCGTAGGCACGCTCCAGCGTCAGCAGTGAAGCCACGCTGAGCAATTGCGCTGGCGCCTCGCGGCCCTGCTGACCTTTGCGCGCGGCAAGCCACAGCGGCAGCGAACCCACCGCGCCCGCATTGCCGTGCACACCGCTGCGCAACTGGCTGTCCAGCACCAGGCCGCCGCCGATGAAGGTGTCGACAAAGACGTAGAGAAAGCTCTTCACGCTGCGCCCGCGCCCGGCCACCAGTTCGGCCACGCAGGCGGCTGCGGTGTCTTTGACGAGGGTGACTGGCCAGTTGGTCATACCGCTCACTTCGTGCGTTAGGTCTAACTGGCTCCATTGCTGCGCCACGGCGGCGGGCAAGCCCAGCAGCGCCTGCCAGCCGCCCAGGTTCAGCGGCGCGGCCAGGCCCACACCTTGCACACGGCTGCGCCTGGCGGGGCCCAAGCTGCGGCGGATTTCTTTGAGCCACGTGCCCAGTTGCGGCAGCAGCAAGGCCGGGTCGGCATGGGCGTAGGTCTGCTGCCAGCGCTGACGCACTTGGCCGGTGAAGTCCACCAACACGACATCCAGGCTGCGCCGGCCCAGCTTGACACCGATGGCATAGGCGCCATCAGGGTTGAGGCTCAGCGGCACCGAAGGCTGGCCCACCTTGCCACGCTGCGGCGTGCCCTTAAGCAGCAAGCCGTCGTCCAGCAGCCGCTTGGTGATGAGCGACACCGTCTGCGCGGTCAGCTTGCTTTGGCGGGCAATGTCCGCCGCTGGGAGGGCGCCATGCATTCGCACGGCTTGCAGCACAACACGTTCGTTGTACTGGCGCAGGCCGCCCTGGCTGCTGCCGCGCGCTTGCAGGCGCTGTGCGCTGCCGTCAGGGCTGGGTGGGCTGTCGTTCATGCTCTCTGATTCATTGCGCCGAACGCATAGCGCCCCGCATTGCTTGGCCATGTGCTGGCCACCTGCCGTGGATCGAAGTCTGGTGCTCGCGATTCAATAAATCAAGTAGACTGATTAATCGTTTTCCCGTTTTTTCGGTCGCCGTTTTGCAGGAGGTGGCGATGGTGGTGGTCAGTGGCGAAGCCCTGATGGACGTGTTTGCCGCCAGCAGCACGCCCAGCGGTTTGATGTTGGACGCGCGCATCGGCGGCAGCCCGCTCAACGTCGCCATCGGCCTGGCGCGGCTGACCCAGCCGGTGGCGTTTTTTGGCGCCTTGGCGCACGGCTTTTTGGGCGACCGCCTGATGCAGGCGCTGCTCGACGAAGGCGTCAGCACGGTCTGCACCGCGCGCGTGGACGCACCCACCACGCTCAGCCTGGTCGGCCTGGACATGCACGGTGTGCCCAGCTACGCTTTCTACGGCGAAGGTGCGGCTGACCGCCGCCTGCCGCTGCACGCCGTGGCCCGTGTGCCCAAAGCCGATGCCTTTGCTTTTGGCAGTTATGCCATGGTGATGGAACCGGTGGCGTCGGCGCAGCGCGCGCTGGTCGAACGCGAATGGCAGCGCAGCGTGATTGCCTACGACCCCAACATCCGCCTCAATGTCGAGGCCGACATTCAATGCTGGCGCGACACCTTGCAATGGATGCTGCCGCGCTGCGCCTTGCTCAAGGTCAGCGAAGAAGACCTGGCTTTGCTCTACCCCGGCACTGACGTGGCTGGCCTGGTGCAGCAATGGCTGGCCCAGGGCGTGGCGCTGGTGGTGGTGACGCGTGGCGGCGAAGGCGCCAGTGCCTGGACGGCGCAGCACCACT
>JANNEX010000120.1:0-5255 GCA_031379155.1 Rubrivivax sp. | reverse complement strand
GCGGCCACGCTGTCGCCCGCCGCCAGCGGGCTTAAAGGTGTGCCCACCATCAAGGGCATGTCGGCAGGCAATTCCTACCTGGGCGTGCGTGGCCGAGAAGACCTGGGCGGCGGCCTGAGGGCCAGCTTCCAGATTGAAGGCGTGGTGCTCATCGACAACGGCAGCGCGGCAGGCTTCAGCTGGAACCGCAATAACTTCGTCGGCCTTGATGGCGGTTTTGGTGAAGTCAAGCTGGGATTCATGGACACCGTGTTCAAGGAATACGGCGACACCCTGGGCATCCTGGGCATCAGCAGCGGCACGCCGGTGTCGTCCAGCAACATCTTGCGCAAGGTGGGCTTTGGCACCAACAACGCGGCGCGTTTTCACGAGCGGCGCGCCAATTCCATTCGCTACGACTCGCCCGAGTTCAGTGGCATCCAGGCGGCGGTCCAGGTGGCGAGCCAGGAAAATCCCACCGCCAACCTGCATCCGGCCAAGACCTTCTCGCTGGGCGTGAAGCTCGACAAGGATGCCTTCTATGCGGCCTTGGCTTACGAGCTCCACACCAATTGGTTTGGCGGCTCGGTCAATGCGCCCGCAGCCATGCGCAACAACGGCGCGACCGAGCGTGTGACCTCCAAAGACACGGCTTTGCAGGCCACCTTTGAGTACCGCTTCAGCAAGGCTCACCGCATTGAATTTGATGTCATCAAGAAGTCCTACGACGAAGGCGCCGTGGTGGCCAACCGCTTTCAGACCTACAAAAATACGGCCTTCATGGTGGCCTACGACGGCCGCATCACCGACCAGGTGCGCGTGATGGCGCACTACGTCAAATCCAGCGCAGGGTCTTGCACACGCCTGGCGGCGGTGTGCTCTACCGCAGGCCTGGAAGGCAGCCAGTTGACCGCCGGTGTGTCCTACACCCTGAGCCGGCGCACCAATCTGTTTGCGGTGTATTCGTTGATGACCAATGGCGCCTCGGCGCGCTTCTCGGCGTCTGACTTTGGCGCGCCCACGCCGGGTGAAGATGTGCGCCATTTGCTGGCCGGTATTTCGCACAACTTCTGAACGGCCAGGGCCCCCACTGGCACAGCCGCCCGTTGGGCGGCTGTGGTCTTTGAGAGTGTCAAACCCCTGATTCTTGCGGGGACTATGCATGCCCCAGGGAGCCAAGCATGAACTCCAGACACGCTGCCCGTGACTGCGACCCGACCCTGCGCCGCCGCCTGCTGGCTGCTTTGGCCACGCTGGGCTGGCTGCCCGCAGCGCTGGCCCAGGACAGCAGCGCGCGCAACCGCGAGCTCTACCTGTACAAGGGCGCCGACCGCGACGTGCGGCTGCTCGAGGGCGCCAAGAAAGAGGGCACGGTCACCGTCTACACCTCACTCAACACCAAAGACTCGGGGCCTATCACCGAAGCCTTTGAGAAGAAGACGGGCGTCAAGGTGCTGCTGTGGCGCAGCAGTTCCGAGAAGGTCTTGCAGCGCGCCGTGACCGAAGCGCGCGCCGGCCGTTTTGTCTGCGATGTGCTGGAGACCAATGGCCCTGAGATGGAAGCCCTGGCGCGCGAAAAACTGCTGGCCGAATTCCACAGCCCGCACTTTAAGGACTTGCCGCCCGCAGCCTTCCCCAAGCACCGCCTGTGGGTGGCCGACCGCTTCAACTTTTTCACCATCGGCTACAACACCAACCTCATCAAGCCCGACGAAGTGCCCAGCAGCTATGAAGACCTGCTGCACCCGCGTTTTGCCGGCAAGCTGGCGCTGGAAGCCAGCGACACCGACTGGTTTGCGGCCTTGGCCAAACACATGGGCGAAGCCAAAGGACTGGCTTTTTTCAAGAAGCTGGCGGCCACCAAGCCGCAGATGCGCAGTGGCCATACCCTGCTGGCCGAGTTGGTGTCGTCGGGCGAAGTGCCCATCACCGCCACCATCTACAACCACAACATCGAACGCCTGGCCGTCAGGGGTGCGCCGGTGAAGTGGAAGGCCCTCAACCCCACCTTCGGCCGCCCCAATGCCATCGGTGTGGTGCCACGCGCCCAGCACCCGCACGCGGCGCTGCTGTTTGCTGACTTCATGCTCTCACCGCAAGGCCAAGAGCTGATCAAGGAACGCAACCGCGTGCCGGCCAGCAAGGCCGTGGACAGCCCGCTGAACAAGTTCGCCTTCGAGATGATCGACCCCGTGATCACGCTGGACGAAGCCGACAAGTGGGACAAACTGTGGTCCGAACTTTTCCTCAAGGGCCAGAAGGTCCAACGCGAAACCGAGTAGCTCGCATGGCCATGATCAAAAAACGCCAATTCATTCAATGTCTGGGTGGCGCAGCAGCGACGCTGCCTTTGGGCGCGCTGGCGCAAGCCAAAGTCGGTGCGCCAGAGCTGGCTGTTTATGCAGGCGCTGACCGTCAGCAACGCCTGGTCGAAGGCGCCAAAAGAGAAGGCCCGCTGTCCATCTACACCTCGGCGCAAAGCGACGACATGGGCGCGCTGGTGGCCGGCTTCGAAAAGAAGTACGGGCTCAAAACGACAGTCTGGCGCGCCGGCTCAGAGAAGGTCTTGCAGCGCGCCGTGACCGAAGCGCGCGGCAACCGCCACACCGTGGACATCATCGAAACCAATGGCCCCGAGATGGAGTCGATGAGCCGCGAAAAGGTGTTGGTGGCGGTCAAGTCGCCTTACCTGTCGCAGTTGATTCCGCAAGCCCTGCGCCCGCACGGTGAATGGGTGGGCACACGCTTGAATGTGTTTGTGCAGGCCTACAACACGCAGCTCGTGAAGAAAGAAGAACTGCCCAAGACCTGGGAAGACCTGCTGCACCCGCGCTGGAAAGGCCGCCTGGGCATTGAAGCCGAAGACCAGGACTGGCTGGCCGGCGTGATGACTGAGCTGGGTGAAGCCAAAGGGGTGAAGCTGTTCAAGGACATGGTGGCCAAAAACGGCATGTCGGTGCGCAAGGGCCACACGCTGCTGACCCAATTGGTGGTCTCGGGCGAGATTCCTTTTGCGCTGACGGTCTACAACTACAAGGCCGAGCAGCTCAAGGACAAAGGCGCGCCGATTGACTGGCTCAGCATTGGCACACCCATCGCGCGGCCCAACGGCGTGGGCGTGGCGCGTGCTGCACCCAATCCGCACAGCGCCATCCTGTTTTATGACTTCGAGATCAGCGAAGAGGGCCAGAAGATCCTGGCCAGCCGCGACTTCGTGCCCACCAGCACGAAGGTCGACAACCCCTTCGCCAAAGGCGGGCTGAGGTTTGTCGACTCGCGTTTGATGCTGGACGAATACGAGAAGTGGAACAAGCTCTACGAAGACATCTTCTCAGCAAAAGGCCGGTGAGATGGCCCCCCCCCGTAGCGCCTTCGGCGCCTCCCCCCCAGGGGGGCGCCGCCAGCGGCCCGGCGGAGCCGGTTCCGCGGCGGCTGCTTGGTGGGCGATCATGTTCTTCGCCGTGACGGCTGCCTCGCCTGGCTGGAGCCAGACGGCGCTGGCGACCTACGAAGGCGCTGACCGTTTGGAGCGCATCGTGGCGGCGGCCAAAAAAGAGGGCACGCTGACGCTGTACACGACCATCGCCGAGAAGGATTTGCCGGTCATCGTCAAGCCCTTCGAGGCCAAGTACGGCATCACGGTGAAGGTGTGGCGCGCTGGCACCGACAAGGTCTTGCAGCGCACGCTGGCTGAAGCTGCGGCCAGGCGCGACGAGGTGGATGCGGTGCATTTTGGTTCACCAGAAATGGAAGCCTTGGCGCGCGAAAAAGTCTTGCAGCCGGTGTTTTCCGCCACCTACAAACAACTGCAGCCTGGCTCGGTGCCGGCGCACAAAGAGTGGGCCGCAACACTGCTGTCGGTGTGGGTGCAGGCCTACAACACAGCGGCCATCAAGAAAGAAGACCTGCCCAAGACCTATGCCGATTTGCTCGACCCCAAATGGAAGGGCAAGCTGGGCATCGAGGCCAAGAACCAGGACTGGTTTCAGACCGTGGTCGAGTTGATGGGCGGCGGCGACAAGGGCCTGAAATTCTTCGCCGACCTGGTGGCCAAAAACGGCATCTCGCCGCGCACCGGTCACACCTTGCTGACCAACATGGTGGCCTCGGGTGAAGTGCCGCTGGCACTCACCGTCTACAACTACATGCCCGAAGGCGCCAAGAAAAAGGGCGCGCCTATCGAGTGGTTTGCGCTGGAACCGGCGGTGGCGCGCTCTAACGCGATTGGCGTGGCGCGCAAGGCGCCGCACCCGCATGCCGCGCTGCTGTTCCATGAATACATGCTGAGCGACGCGCAATCACTCATGCAAAGCATAGACTATGTGCCCACCAACACGACGGTTAGCTCGCCGCTCAAGGGTGTGAAGATACTCATCACCGACCCTATACGCTCGCTGGACGAGGCTGAGAAGTGGGGCAAGCTTTTTGAAGATACGGTCATCAAACGGGCTGGGCGCTAGGCATGTCCACCCGCCTGGCCGCCGACCCCGCCGATGCTGCCGCGCCGCAGCGCGAGCTCTGGCTCATCACCCTGGGCCATGCCCTGACCCACTGGTACCCGGCCACCTTTTATCTGCTGCTGCCCATCATCGGCAACGAGTTGGGCCTGAGCTTCAGCCAAATCGGCCTCATCATGACCTGCCAGTACCTGGCTGGCGCGCTGGCCAATGTGCCCGGTGGTGTGCTGGTGGACACCGTAGGCCGCAAGGGCCTGCTAATGGGCGTGTCGCTGTTTTGGGTCGGCTTCCCCTACCTCTTGATGAGCTTCACGCACAGCTACTGGCTGCTGCTGGCCTGCGTGGCGCTGGTGGGTGTGGGCAACAGCCTGTGGCACCCAACGGCCATCCCCACGCTGGCGCGGCGCTTTCCCCAGCGCAAGGGCCTCGTGCTGTCGCTGCACGGCATGGGTGGCAATGCGGGTGACGCGCTGGCGCCGTTGGCGGTGGGCGCCTTGCTGGCCGTGCTCAGCTGGCGCGAAGTGGTGGTCATCAATGTCGTGCCGGGACTCTTGATGTCATTGTTGCTGCTGGTGTTCTTGGGCACGCTGCGCTTGGGTGGCAAGGCCGCAAATAGCCAATCGCGGCTTGAAGAAGGTCAGTCATTGCAGAGTTATGTGCAAGGCCTGCGCGCCTTGCTTCGCAACCGCAGCCTGGTGCTGCTCAGCACCAGCGGCGCTTTCCGCTCGATGACGCAAAACGCGCTGCTCACTTTTTTGCCGCTCTACCTGGCGCGTGAGATGGGTTGGACAGCGCTGTGGGTAGGCGCGGGCCTGTTCC
>JANNEX010000112.1:0-2505 GCA_031379155.1 Rubrivivax sp. | reverse complement strand
CAAAGCCGTGGCCGCTGAAGTGCGCCGTTTGCGCAGCGAGATGGGCCTGTCAGCGGGCGAGCGGGTGCCGCTCATCACGCGCGGCGACGAAGCCTTTGTGCAGCAAGCCACGCCGCTGCTGCAAGCCCTGGCGCGCCTGGGCGATGTGCGCCCCATGGCCGATGAAGCCAGCTTTGCTGCCGCCACACAAGCCGCGCCGGTGGCGGTGTGCGGCGATGTGCGCCTGGCGCTGGTGGTGACCATCGACGTGGCTGCTGAAGCACTGCGGTTGGACAAAGAAATCGCACGCCTGCAAGGCGAAATCGTCAAGGCCGAAGCCAAGCTGGGCAATGAAAGTTTTGTCGCCCGCGCCCCGCAGGCCGTGGTGGCGCAAGAACGTGCGCGCCTGGCCGACTTCAGGCAGGCTTTGTCAAAGCTGCAGGATCAACACTCGCGCCTGCGCGCTTAGCTTTGGCCGGCGTGTGCACACGCCCCGGCGTCAGCAGCTCGTCAATGCGCTGCACCACTACCCAGGCACTGCGTGACAGCGATTCGTGCGTGGTGCTGGCCACGCGCGGCGTGACCTGAAGCGTGTCGATGTGGCGCAGCGGCCCCCCGGGGTCGAGCGCGCCAGGCTCCAGGCTGTCGAGCCAGGCAGCGGCCAGCGGGCCGTCTCGCAAGGCTTTTGCCAAAGCCTGTTCATCAAAGATGGCCGAATGCGACAGGCTCACGATGACCTGGTTGAGTTTGGCGTTGCCCAGCAGCCGCTCACCAAAGAGGCCGTCATAACGCGAGAAGTGGTTGATCAGGATGCACACGCCATCGCTCTGGCGCATCAACTCTTGCAGGCTCGCGGCTTCAATGCCGGCGCCGGCCCAGCTGGGGTCAGCGGCGTGCAGGCCAGGGTCGTAGCCCAACACACGCGCGCCAAAGGCCGCCAGCACACGCGCCAGTTGCGCGGTGGTGGCCGTGGCGCCAACGATGCCAATCACACCGGCGCCCAATTCGCGCCCCACCAGCAAGCCTTGCCCGTTGATGATGGGCACACGGCGCAGCAAAGCCAGCAGCGCGCCGACGACAAATTCCGCCTCGGCCGCTGCGGTGGCGCCCGTGGCGCGCGCCACTTCGACTCCGGCACGCGCACAAGCGTCGAGGTCGATGTTTTCCACCCCGGCCGAGATGCGCCCCACCACCTTGAGATGCGGCGTGTGCCAAAGCACCGTGGCATCCAGCATGACGGAAGACGGCAGGATGGCGGCGCGCGCCGTGGACAGCGCCAGACGCACCGCCAAAGGGTCGTTGGCCAGCTCGGGCGCAAAGCGCACGGCATGGCGCGCGCGCAGCCACTGCAACACGTCGTCAGCCAGGGGCTCAACCACCAGCACGTCCATCAGCGCGGGCGGCGAGGTGTCATGAAAGGGGCGTGGGTGCACATGCCAGAATCGGCCAATTCCAGCCGCATCTGAAGCTCACATGTTGATTCAAAAGGCAATTTTCCCGGTTGCAGGCCTAGGCACACGCTTCCTGCCCGCCACCAAAGCCCAGCCCAAGGAAATGCTGCCGGTGGTGGACAAGCCACTCATCCAGTATGCCGTGGAAGAAGCCTATGCCGCTGGCGTGCGCGAGATGATCTTCGTCACCGGGCGCCACAAGCGACCCATCGAAGACCACTTCGACATGACCTTTGAGCTCGAAGTGGCGTTGGCGCAGGCCAACAAACAAGAGCTGCTGGATGTCGTGCGCAGCGTCAAGCCCGACGACATGGAATGCATCTACGTGCGCCAGGCGCAGGCCTTGGGTCTGGGCCACGCCGTGCTGTGCGGCCAAAAGTTGATCGGCAACGAGCCCTTTGCGGTGCTGCTGGCCGACGATTTGATGGTGCACGACAAGCCCGTGCTCAAGCAGATGGTGGAGCAATACGCCGAGTGGCGCGCGTCCATCATTGCGGTGCAAGAAGTGCCTGCAGAGCTCACGCGGCGCTACGGCATCGTGGCCGGCACCGCAGTCAATGACCGCGTCGTCGACATCAACCGCATCGTTGAAAAACCCGCGCCAGAAGAAGCGCCCTCAAGGTTGGGCGTGGCTGGGCGCTACATCCTGACGCCAGGCGTGTTTCACGAAATTGCCAGCCAGCCGCGCGGTGTGGGCGGCGAGATTCAACTCACCGATGGCATTGCTTCACTGCTGCGCCGCGAGAAGGTCTTTGCCTACCGCTACGAGGGACGGCGCTATGACTGCGGCAGCAAAGAAGGCTTCCTGGAAGCCAACGTCGAACTGGCATTGGCGCACCCCGAGTTGGGGCCAGGGTTTCGCCAGTTTCTGAAGGGGCTGGCGCTGTAGTCAGCGCGGTTTGAGTAACGGCGTCATCAGCGCCGCTTGAGCACATGCATGAAATCAGCCCCGGCCGTGGTCTGCTCAACCAGGTCATTGCCCGTCTGGCGCGCGAAGGCCTGAAAGTCGCGCACCGAACCGGCGTCGGTGGACACCACCCGCAGCAACTCACCACTCACCATCTCGTTCAAAGCC
>JANNEX010000106.1:0-13728 GCA_031379155.1 Rubrivivax sp. | reverse complement strand
GCCTCGCACATCGCGCAAAGCGTGATCCAGGACGATTTCGATTTGACCATCGTGAACAAGATGGACGTGGACCATGGCCTGACCGTGCCGCTGAGCCTGATGTGCGGCCAGCCGCAGCAGTGGCCCTGCCCCGTGATTCCTTTCGCCGTGAACGTCGTGCAGTACCCGGTGCCGTCGGGCCGGCGCTGCTTCAACCTGGGCCGCGCCATCCGCAAAGCCGTCGAGAGCTACGACGAGGATTTGAAAGTGCATGTCTGGGGCACCGGCGGCATGAGCCACCAGTTGCAAGGCCCGCGCGCTGGCCTCATCAACAAAGCCTTCGACAATGCCTTCCTTGACCGCCTGATCAGCGACCCCGATGGCCTGGCCAGCGTGCCGCACATTGACTACGTGCGCGAGGCCGGCAGCGAGGGCATAGAACTGGTGATGTGGCTGATTGCGCGCGGAGCCATGAACGACAAGCCGCCGCGGGTGCGCCACCGCTTCTATCACGTGCCTGCCAGCAACACGGCGGTGGGCCATCTCATTTTGGAGCAAGCATGACCATTAAAGTGGCTCTGGCCGGCGCCGGTGCCTTCGGCATCAAACACCTCGACGCCATCAAGCTCATTGACGGCGTGGAATGCATCTCTCTGGTCAGCCGCGACCTGGCCAAGACGCAAGAGGTGGCCGACAAGTACGGCATCCCACACGTCAGCACCGACTTGGCCGACAGCCTGGCCATCCAAGAGGTGGATGCCGTCATCCTGTGCACGCCCACGCAGATGCACGCATCGCAAGCCGTGGCCTGCATGAAGGCCGGCAAACATGTGCAGGTGGAAATTCCCCTGGCCGACAGCCTGCGCGATGCCTACCGTGTCGTGCAGATGCAGGAAAACACCGGCCTGGTGGCCATGTGTGGCCACACACGCCGCTTCAACCCCAGCCACCAGTGGGTGCGCCAGCGCATCAGCAGCGGGCAGTTCAATATCCAGCAAATGGATGTGCAGACCTACTTCTTCCGCCGCAGCAACATGAATGCGCTGGGCCAGGCACGCAGCTGGACCGACCACCTGCTGTGGCACCACGCCGCGCACACCGTGGACCTGTTTGCCTACCAGGCGCGCAGCCCCATCGTGAAGGCCAACGCGGTGCAAGGGCCTGTCCATCCCACGCTGGGCATAACCATGGACATGGGCATTCAGCTCAAGGCCGCCAGTGGCGCCATCTGTACGCTGTCACTCAGCTTCAACAATGACGGTCCCTTGGGCACCTTCTTTCGCTACATTGGCGACAGTGGCACTTACCTGGCACGTTATGACGAGCTCTTCAACGGCAAGGATGAGAAGATCGACGTGAGCCAGGTGGCGCTGTCCAGCAACGGCATTGAGCTGCAAGACCGCGAGTTTTTCGCCGCCATCAAAGAAGGCCGCCAGCCCAACGCCAGCGTGGCCCAGGTGCTGCCTTGTTATGAGGTGCTGCACGACCTGGAACGGCAGCTGGCCTGATCAGGGCGGCTGCTTGCTCACCCACTTTTACTCAGCTGATTTTGCTCAGTCGTCGCGCCCAGCCTCGGCCCGCCAGGGCTGCCAGCCCCGCGGCAAATAGCGCCCAGCGGCCAGGCTCTGGCACGGCGGCGGTGGGCGCAAAAGTCAGGCCACCGTCTTCGCCAAAGTGGATGGGCCGCCCAATGCCCAGCCGTTGGCAAACAGAGTGCCGTCACTGCGAAAACCCAGGCCGTTGAGCATGACGCCAAAGTCGCCCGTGCAGCAGTTGCCGGCAGCAAAGCCAATCAGGGTGGCAGCGCCGGTGGTCTTGTCCAGCGTGAACAGCCCCGTGCTTTGGTGTGCCGACACCCCATCGTTGAAGCCGCCGGTGGCGTACATCACACCGTTGAGTGGGTTGATGGCCAGGCCGCCCGACGACAGGTTGATGAAACTGCTCAGCCCGGCCAGGGCAGTGACGGCGCCGCTGGCGCGGTCGATGCGAAACAGCCGGCTGGTGCCGGTGCTGGAATCTTCGACACCGGTGGCAAAGAAGCTGTCGCTGCTGCTCTCGTAGGCCAGGCCGCCGGCGCAGATGTGGATGCCAGGAAAGTTCCAGACCAGGCTTGAAGCGCCGTTGGCGATTCCTTCCCAGGGGTCCGGCCGCCACGCCAGCACGGCGGGCTTGCACGCACACAGTCTGTGCCCGGGCCCGGCGCCTGTCCAGCGCTTTCACCCCCCCCTGTTTGCGGCAACAGCGCGCCGGCTCAGAAGCAGAAGTCGTCCATCTGGTCGTCATGGCGCTGCTGGGCGCGCAACTGCTTCAGGTAGCGCTTGGCATTGGCGGGTTCGCCCGACAGCAACTTTCGCTCCATGGCCAGTCTTGCCAGCACGCCCTGCAATTCCTGCAGCTGGTCTTTCATCAGCAGCCCCAGGTCTTTGGGGTCTATGCGCCGCTCGGTCAGCAAGCCGTAGCTTTCGCAGAAGGCGGCCTGGCGACCGTCGATTTCATCGTCCAGTTCACGCAACTGCTCGGCCAGCACCTTGTTGAAGTGTTTGATTTGCGACGCCGCAATGCACGCAGCGTGGGCGATGTCCACCTGTTCGATCTGCAATTGCAGGTTCAGCAGCGACAGCAAATCCCCGGCTTCGTAAGCGCTGTTGGCGCGCTGCATCAGTTCGGTGCTGCGCGCGCGCTCATCGGCACTGGCGTCGGCCGCCACGCGGTCGGGGTGCAAGACGGCGGCAAGTTTGCGGTAGACCTCGCGCACGGTTTGTGAGATGCGGCGTTCGTCTTCTTCGGCGCGCTTTTGCGCGGCAGTTTTGGTCTTGCGCGGCGGTGGGCGCTGCGCCTGGTGTTCATGCTGCTCATGCTGCTGCGCCATCTTGGCCTGGGCACGCTGCATCAGCTCTTCCACCGATTCGGCGGGCTCGTCGCCCAGGTCCACACCGCCCATGCCTTCGAGCATGGCTTTCATGGACTGCAAGCCTTCTTCGTCCGCTTCGTCATAGCCCACGTCAGACCAGCGGTCATACAGCGCCTTGGCCTCCAGGTCTTCTTCGTCGGCCGTGCCCACCACCACTGCGGCCGTGTCGCACAGCACACGGGTCAGCGTTTGCGTATCGGTCTTGGACCAGCGCTGCTTGAGCAGCACTTGCTCGAGCGCAAAAGCATAGTCCCGACGCGCTTGCCACAGGCGCTTGATCAGAGGCCCAACCTGCGCTTGGTGCAGCTGCGCAAACAGCGGCAGTTGTTCTTGCCAGGTTTGCAAACGCGCGCGCGCTTTTTCGATCTTGCCCAGCAGGGTCTGGAAGCGTTTGTGTTCGGGCGAGCTTTGTTTGCCGCCGGCTGCGGCAGCAATTTCAAGTGCGGTGTTGCGTTTCATGGTTCGACCAACAGGTGTTCAGGCCACCCGCGGGTCTAGCGCGTCGCGCAACGAATCGCCGACCACGCTCAGCGCATAGATCAACAAGAACATCGCCGTCACCGTGCCGGCCAGCGGCCACCAGATGTCGTTGGTCAGGTCCTGCGCCGCGCCGCTGATGAGCAAGCCCCAGCTGGCGCCGTCTTGCACGCCTATGCCCAGATAGGTCAGGATGACTTCGGCCTTCACCGCCCCTAACAGCACGAGTGATGAGGTGACGATGCCCACATGCATGACGTTAGGCAAGATCTCGCCAAACATGATGCGCCCGGGCCCGGCGCCCAGCACACGCGCGGCCAGCACGTATTCTTTGCCCTTGTGCTTGAGCACTTCACCGCGCACCAGCCGCATGATGCCCACCCACGACGTGGCGGCCAGGGCCACGCACATAGACTCGATGCCACGACCCAGGCTGTAGGAAATGGCGGTGATGAGCAAGATGTCAGGAATGGAAACCACCACCGAATACAGCCAGGTGATGAAGGCGTCCACCCAGCCGCCAAAGTAGCCCGCTGCCAGGCCCAGCGCGGTGCCAAAAGGAATGACCAGCGCGGTGGTGACAAAGCCGATGGTGACTGCCGTTTGCGCGCCTGAGAGCACACGAAAGAACACCGAGCGGCCCAGCACGTCGGTGCCCAGCAGTGTCGCCCAGTGCCAGGAAGGCAAGTCCTGGTTGCCGCCGACAATGGCTTCGTGGTCAGGCAAGATGCCCGTTAGCCCGGCCAGCGCAATGCCCACGTACAGCAACAGCAGCAGCAGGCAGATGCGCGACTGCGTGCCACGCCACAGCGCTTGAAAAACAGCCCATGGCGTCATGACAGCCTCACCCTGGGGTCGGCCCAGGCATAGAGCAAATCCGACAGCAGGTTGAAGAGCACCAGGGCGATGGCGCCCAGCACCGTCACGGCCTTGAGGATGGGCAAGTCGCCACGCGACAGCGCGTCAATGGTCAGGCTGCCTATGCCGGGGATGGAGAAAAAGCGCTCCATCAAGAAAGAGCCCAGGATCAAAAAAGGAATGCCGGTGACGTTGTTGGTGATGATGGGAATCCAGGCGTTGGGCAGCACATGGCGCAGCAGCACACGGCCTTCGGTGGCGCCTTTGCTGCGTGCGGTGCGCACGTAGTCGGCGTTGGCTTCGTCCAGGAACAGCGTGCGGTAGAGGCGAATGTCAGGCCCCATGGAAATCAGCAGCAAGATGATCCAAGGCAGGCCCAGGTAGGCCACGGCGCCGGGGCCGCTGACGTAGCCTGAGATGGGAAACAGGTCGAGCTTGAAGGCCAACACGTACTGCAAGACCAGCACGTAGACGAGGCCAGAAATGCTCATGCCCGCAATGAACAAAGCGCGGCTGGCTTTGTCGGCCAGGCCTTCGCGCCAGCGTGCGATGACCAGGGCAATCAGCACGTTGACGACACCACCCACGATGAAGGGCGGCGCGGTGACAGACAGACTCACCAGCGCGCCAGCCTTGATCTGTGTGGCCAGGTCTTCACCCGTTACATATGACTTGCCATAGTCAAAGCTGACGATCTGCTGCAAGAAGCCCATGAACTGCGCCGGCAGGCTTTGGTCCAGGCCCCACAAACGGCGCAGGTTGTTGATGGCCTCAGGCGACGCATGCTGGCCCAGCGCCATGCGCACAGGGTCAGGGCCAAAGGCGTTGAAGAGCAGGAAAGTCAACAGCGCCACACCAAAGATGGTGGGCAGCGTCAGCAGCAAACGCCGCAGCACATACGCGGTCAAGGCACACCCTTTTTCTTCAGCGCCATATCTACGTCCATGTACATGAACTCAGGCGCCAGCAGGTTGCGCTTGAAGTTGCTGACCCACTTTTGTGTGATGCCAAAACGCAGGCTGTTCTGGCCGATGATGAGCGGCACTTCGTCTTTGATGATGTCGTTCATGGTCTTGAACAGCGCCAGGCGTTCAGGGCCGTGCGGCATCAGACGTGATGCTTCATAGGCCTTGTCGTACGCGGCGTTCACAAACGACGAGTGGTTGGGGCCGGGCGCCACGTTCTTGCTATACAGCAATTGGTAGAAGTTCTCACCGTCTGGGTAGTCGGCCAGCCAGCTGGCCTCGGCAACCTGGAAGTTGCCACCATCCAGGTTGCGCAAGAAGGTGGGGAAGTCACTGAACGAGGCCTTGATCTGCACACCGGCGGCAGCGAACTTGGCCTTGCTCAAATTGAAGGCGTCGCGCGTGGCCGCAGCGGTCGCACCGTAGATGAAATTCAGCGGCGGCAGGCCCTTGCCATCAGGGTATCCGGCCTGCGCCAACAGCTTCTTGGCCTGTGCCACGTCGTAGGTGTAGGTGGTGGCGCCGGTCTCACGTTCGTTGCCCGCAAACTCTGTCGGCACTATGCTTTTCAGTTTTCGGCCACGGCCGTTGAGCAGCACGTCAATTTCCGCTTGCGTATCCACCAGATAGGCCAAGGCCTGGCGCAGCAGTTTGTTGCCGCCCACCAGCGGGTCTTTCATGTTCAGCGACGTGTAGCTGGTGTCGGTGCCGGGCGTGTAGTAAATGCTGAACTTGGCGGCAAATTCGTCGGCCAGTTTGAAGTCACCGTCGCTGTTGCGCTGGATCATCTTGGTGAAATTGGCGCGGTCCAGGCCGCGCCAGTCGAGCTCACCCTTGAGGAACTTGAGCATGCCGGGTTGGGCTTCTTCGATGAGCGGCATTTCCACCACGTCGACGATGGGCAGCTTGCGGCCCGCCGCTTTGAGCAAGCCCTTGTCGGCATCACCCGGCGCGCCTGCGCTCGGGTACGTGCCGAAGTAGTTGGGGTTCTTCAAAAAGCGCAACACGCCCTTGCGTTCAACATTGGCCAGCGTGAAGGGCCCCGTGCCCACGGGGTGCACGGCAAACTGGTCGCCATAGGCGCGCACAGCTTCGGCGGGCACCACCGAAGTCGGCGTGGACGCCAGCGCAAACAAGAACAGCGGGTTGGGCTTGGTGAGCTTGATGGCCAGCGTGTGGCTGTCGACTTTTTGCAAGCCGGCAATGGCCAGCTTGCTGGTGTCGCCCGTGGGCCCGGCTTTGGCCGTTGCGGCGCGGAATTCGTCCAGGCCCACCACCGCGCCTGCCATCAAGAACCAACTCTTGTTGTTGAGGTTGGCGTCGGCATAGCGGCGCAGCGTGTACAGCACGTCGTCGGCTGTCATCTCGCGGCCCTTGCCACCCGGGAAACACTTGTCGTCGTGGAAGCGCACGCCCTTCTTCAAACGCAAGGTGTAGGTCAACTTGTCGGCACTGAGCTCGGGCAAACGTTCCAGCAAGTCTGGCTCCAGCTTGAAGGGCCGCTCAAGATAGGCGTAGCGCAGCAGGGTGCTGTAGACCAGGACCACCAGTTCGTGTGAACTGGCGTCGAACTGGCGCACGGGGTCAAGCGATTCAAACTGGGTCACACGCGCATAGCTCAGCACCTTGGGCTCGGCGGCGGTTTGTGCCTGGCCCAGGGCTGCTGCAGCGGCCAGGCACAGGGCAGTCAGGGTGCGGTACAGCGTCATGGCAAAACTCCTGTTGGGCAATTTGTGTGCGCGGCGATATCAAGGGCGCTTGGCCTTTTGCGCCAGGTCAATGTCAACAAATTCAAATTCGGGCTGCAGCAAGTTGCGCTTGAAATTGCGCAGCCATTTTTGCGCGATGGACACGCGCAGCGGGCTGAAGTTCAGCAGCAGCGGCACTTCTTCAAGCAGCACTTCATTCATGGCGCGAAAGTGCGCCAGGCGCGCTGGCCCGTCGGCCATGTGGCGTGACGCTTCATAGGCGCGGTCGTAGGCCGCATTCGCGAAAGAGCCAATGTTGGGCCCCGGCGCCACGTTCTTGCCGTACAGCAACTGGTAGAAATCTTCGGCATCGGGGTAGTCGGCGTTCCAGGCGTAGTCGGCGATCTGGAAGTTGGATGCTTCGGTGTTCTTGACGAAGGTCGGGTAGTCCATGAACTGCGCCTTGAGCACCACGCCAGCCAACGCAAAACGCGACTTGAGCAGGTCGAAGCGGTTGCGTGTGTCGCTGTTGGTGTTTTGATAAGTGACGGTCAGTGGCGGCAGGCCCTTGCCATTGGGGTAGCCGGCCTGCGCCAACAGGCGTTTGGCCTTGGCCGGGTCATGCTTAAGCCACACGGCGCCGGTCTCACGTTCATTGCCGGGCAAATCCAGGGGCACGACGCTTTGCGCGGCGTGGCCGCGGCCGTTGAAGAGCACATCGATTTCAGAGCGTGTATCCACCAGGTGCGCCAAGGCCTGGCGCAGCACCTTGTTGCTGCCCAGCAGCGGGTCTTTCATGTTCAAGGCGTAGTAAAAGACCGTGAGGCTGGGCGTGACGAAGAGGTCAAAGCGCGGTGCATATTCGTCGTTCAGGCGCAGGCTGCCGTCTGCGCTGCGCTGTGCCATCTTGACAAAGTTGGCGCGGTCAATGGCCTGGCGGTCCAACTCGCCTTTCAAAAAACGCAGCATGCTGGGCTGGGCTTCTTCGATCAGCGGCAGTTCCACCACGTCCACCAGCGGCAGCTTGCGGCCGGCGTCTTTGAGCAGGCCACGCTCAGTGTCGCCTGCCGCTCCATTCGACGGGTAGACACCGTGGTAATTCGGATTCTTCAGCAGCCTGACGACACCTTTGCGCTCTGCGTTGGCCACCGTGAATGCGCCAGTGCCCACGGGGTTGACGCTCAGGCGGTCCTGGTAGTGGCGCACCGCTTCGGGCGGCACCACGGCCGTGGGTGTAAGTGCCAGCGCGTACAAGAACAAGGGGTTGGGCTTGACCAGACGGATGCTGAGGCTGTGGCTGCCTGTCTTGCGCAAGCCTTCGATGGCCAGACCAGACAATTCAACATCAGGCGCAGCCTTGGCGGTGGCGGCGCGGTAGGCGTCCAGCCCGGCCACCGCGCCTTCCATGGCAAACCAGCTTTTGGTGTTGAGGCGCGCGTCGGCGTAGCGGCGCAGTGAAAACAGCACGTCGTCGGCATTCAGTTCACGGCCCTTGCCGCCAGGAAAGCAGGCGTTGTCGTGAAAGCGAATGCCCTTTTTCAACGTGAAGCTGTAGGTCAACTGGTCGGCCGACAGTTGCGGCATTTGCTCCAGCAAGTCGGGCTCCAGCTTGTAGGGTCGCACCAGGTAGCTGTAGCGCAGCAGCGTGTTGTAGGTCATGGCCACGATGTCGTTGGACGCCAGGTCAAACTGACGCACGGGGTCCAGCGAATCGAAGGGCGTGGCGCGGGGCACGGTCAGGGTCTTGAGTGTTTGCGCGCCGACTGAAATGACGCTGCTAACGGCCATCGTCAGTGCCATAGCAAGTGTCAGGACGGCTTGTTTCATGCGGCGCGCTCGTCTCAAACCAGGTGGCAAGCCGTTTGATGCGCTTTGCCATTCAAGGGCCGCAACATCGGCACCTCTTCGCGGCAGCGTGCCACCGCGCGGGGGCAGCGGGTGTGAAAGCTGCAACCGGGAGGCGGGTTGCTGGGGCTGGGTACGTCGCCTTGCAGCGGCGCCTGGGTGCGGCGCTGGCGCGGGTCTATCGACGGCGCGGCCGCCAGCAGGCTTTGTGTGTAGGGGTGCAAGGGCTGTGCAAACAGCTCGGCGGCCGTGGCGGTTTCAACGATGCGGCCCAGGTACATCACGGCCACGCGGTCGCACAAAAACTGCACCACCGACAGGTCGTGCGAGACAAACAGGTAAGACAGATTCAGGCGTGCCTGCAAGTCCACCAGCAGGTTGAGCACTTGCGACTGGATGGACATGTCCAGCGCCGACAGCGGCTCGTCCAGCACCACCACTTGCGGTTGCAGTGCCAAGGCGCGCGCAATGCCGATGCGCTGGCGCTGGCCGCCGGAAAACTCGTGCGGCCAGCGTTGCAGGTGGGTGGCGTCCAGGCCCACCAGTTGCATCAGTTCTTGAATGCGTTGTTCGCGTTGGCTGCCGCCGGGCATGCCGTGCAAGTCGAAGGGTAGGTTGAGGATTTGACCGACACGCTGGCGCGGGTTGAGTGAGGCAAAAGGGTCTTGGAAGACCATCTGAACCTGGCGCGACATTTGGCGTTTTTCATCGGGTGCCATGGCTTGCAGGTCGCGGCCCGAGAAGAAGACCTGGCCTTTTGTGGGCGGGTACAGGCCCGTCAGCACACGCGCCAAGGTGGTCTTGCCGCAGCCTGATTCGCCCACCACGCCCAGCACTTCACTGGCGTGCAGTTCCAGGTCCACCCCGGTGACCGCGCGCACACGGCCCACGGTGCGCTTGAGCAAGCCGCCTGTGATGGCGAAGTGCATGTCCAGGCCCCGGGCTTGCAGCAGTGGCGGCGTTGCTGGCGGCAGCGTCGGGTTCACTGGACTACCCTTCGCGCTGCGCGCTTCGGGATGAGCGCTTGGGAGCGGCCCGGCGCGCTCATGCGGCGTCGCCCAACAAGAAACACGCGGCTTCGTGATGAGCCACGCTGTTGCCCACGGGCTTCAAGGCCGGCTCGGCTTGCGCACAGCGTGGCATGGCCTGCGCGCAGCGGGCACGAAAGCGGCAGCCCTGGCCACCTTCGTGCAAAGCCGGCAAGCTGCCGGGAATGACGCTCAAGCGCGCGCCGCCGTGGCGGGTCTGCCCAGGCCTGGGCCGCGCCGCCAACAGGCCCACGGTGTAGGGGTGGGCCGGCCGCTCAAACAGCTCGTTCACCGGCGCACGTTCAACCACGCGGCCGGCATACATCACCACCACTTCATCGGCAATCTGCGCCACCACGGCCAGGTCATGGGTGACGAAGACGATGGCCATGCCCAACTCTTGCTGCAAGTCAGACAGCAGCCGCAGCACCTGGGCCTGGATGGTGACGTCCAGCGCCGTGGTCGGCTCGTCGGCGATCAATAGCGCCGGGTGGTGGGCCAGCGCCATGGCGATCATGACGCGCTGCTTCATGCCGCCGCTCATCTGGTGCGGGTGCTCGGCATAGCGCCGCAAAGGGTCGGGTATCTTCACCGCTTGCAGCATCTGCAGCGCACGTTCACGCGCCTGGCGCGGCGCGGCCGTGCCGTGGATGCGAAAGACCTCGGCGATCTGTTCGCCCACGCTCAGCACGGGGTTCAGCGCCGTCATCGGCTCTTGGAAAATCATGGCCAGTTCACGGCCACGCAATTTGCGCCGCGCGGCTGCGCTCAGCTGGGCCAGGTCCTGGCCACGGAACAGAATCTGGCCGGCTTCGATGCGCGCGTTGTCGGGCAGCAGGCCCATGATGGACAGCGCGGTGACACTTTTGCCGCAGCCCGATTCACCCGCAATGCACAGCGTCTTGCCGGCGTGTACCGCAAGCGACAATCCGTCGACTGCGCGCAGCGTGCCACGTGGCGTGTGAAACGATGTCACCAGGCCTTGCACTGACAAGGTCGCGCCGGTGTCCAAAATCGCGTCGATACCAACTCCCCTTTTTTGGCCCTTCGGCTGGGGAATTTCGCGCCCCTGGCGCAAGCAACCACCCCTTCGCAACCATGATAACCACGCGTCGTATTCAAGATTTCACCGTGCCGGCCATTGGCCTGGGCTGCATGAACCTGAGCCACGCCTACGGCACGCCGCCTGATGCGGACACGGCTGAGCGACTGCTGTTGACGGCGCTGGACGAAGGCGTGACGCTGTTCGACACCGCCGCGCTCTACGGCTTTGGCGCCAATGAAAAGCTGGTGGGGCGGGTGCTCAAGGCGCAGCGCAGTCGAATCGTTTTGTGCAGCAAGGGTGGCATGGCCGGCGTGAGCTTCCCGGACGGCGTCAAGCGTGTCATCGACGGCCGCCCCGCTGCCCTGCGCCGCAACTGCGAAGACAGCCTCAAGCAATTGCAGACCGATGTCATCGACCTCTACTACCTGCACCGTTGGCACCGTGAAGTGCCGATTGAAGACAGCGTGGGCGAACTGTCGCGCCTGGTCGAGCAAGGCAAGGTGCGCGCCATTGGCCTGAGCGAAGTCAGCGCCACCACGCTGATGAAAGCCCAGGCTGTGCACGCCATCGCCGCCGTGCAGACCGAGTATTCGCTGTGGACGCGCAACCCCGAGATTGCGGTGCTCAAAGCCTGCGCCGACATTGGCGCGGCCTTTGTCGCCTTCAGCCCCGTGGCGCGGGGCTTTCTGACCGGCACCGCGCCCGACCCGGCAGCCTTTGATGCCAAGGACATCCGCCGCAGCATGCCGCGCTTTGACGCCGCGCACTACGCCGCCAACTTGCAGCTGCGCCAAGGTTTTGTGGCGCTGGCGCAAGAGGCGCATTGCAGCCCGGCGCAACTGGCGCTGGGCTGGCTGTTGGCGCAAGGCGAACATGTGCTGCCCATTCCTGGCACGACCAGCGTGGCGCACCTGCGCGACAACATGGGTGCGCTGGGGCTGTCCCTGGCACCCGCCCTGCTTGCGCGTGCCGGCTCGCTCATCCACCAGGGCAGCGTGGCCGGGGCACGCTACGGCGCGCAGGCCAGCAGCGAAGTCGACACCGAAAACTTCGCCTAGGCGCAACACCGCCGGCCGCGCGGCGGGTCTGGTCCGGCTAGTATTGCCGTGTCGTAGTTCACGGAAAAGCGCGCCATGAAACAGACCGGCATCCAGCACGCCGAGAGCCACCAGGTCATCACTGCCCGCATCTGGATCTCACATCTGGCCTGCCTGGGCGTGTTCTTCGTGCCCTTCACGACCGAGCTTTTGATCGCTGCCGTGGTGGGCTATGTCTGGCGCGTGTTGGCCTTTGAGATGGCGGCGCACCGCTACTTTTCGCACCGCGCTTTTCGCACCAGCGGCGCTTTCCAGTTTGTGCTGGGCTTGATGGTGGCGGCCAGCGGCCACCGTGGCCCCATCTGGTGGGCCATGCACCACCGCCAGCACCACCGCCACTCAGATCAAGCGTTAGACGTGCATTCACCCGTGGTCTACAGCTTCTGGCGCGCCCACATGGGCTGGCTGATGCTGCCCAGCACGGCGCCGACCGACCTGGACGCTGCCAAAGACTTGTCGCGTGTGCCTGAGCTGGTGTGGCTCAACCGCTGGCACATGTTCTTTCCGCTGGGCGTGCTGCTGGCCACCGTGTTGGCCGGCGTCTACACGCCGCTGTTTGGCAGCACTGGCATGGGCTGGGCCGCAGCGGTGTGGGCCTTCTTCGTGCCCACGGTGCTGGGCCTGCACGCGGCCTTTGCGGTCAACACACTCACGCACGGCAAGCGGCCACGCATCTTCAACCACCGCCGCTTTGAGACCGGTGACAGCACCACCAATTCCTGGCTGCTGGCCGTGCCCACGCTGGGTGCGGCCTGGCACAACAACCACCACCGCTGCATGTCGGCCGCGCGCGCCGGTTTTTACTGGTGGCAGCTGGACCTGACCTATGCCTGCATCTGGACGCTGTCCAAGCTGCGCGTGGTGTGGGGCTTGCAGCAGGTGCCGGCGGGTGTGTTGGCCGAAGGCCTGGCGGGCACGGCGCCTGGCGATGCGGTGGAGCCCGAACCCTTGCCCGCGGCGCGCCGGCCGGTCGCGGTGCAGCCGCGCGCAGTGCAAAAAGAGCGCGAAGACCTGGCAGCCTGAGCTGGGCGCTGCCTGTCCCGCGCAGGCAGGAAAATGGGCGCCTCTTTATGAGGTGGCCCTTGGATGACCTGAAAGCCTGGATAGGCCGCAGCGAGACGCTGCACGACACGATCACCGCTGCGCCCATGCGCGGCCTGGCCGCCGCGCTGGACCACGCCGACATGCCCGTGCCCACTGGCACCGTGCTGCCCCCGCTGTGGCACTGGCTGTACTTCCTGCCCACGCACCGGCAAAGCCAGATTGGCGCTGACGGCCACGCCAAACGCGGCGGCTTCTTGCCACCCGTGCCGCTGCCCAGGCGCATGTGGGCTGGCAGCCAGTTTGAGTTTCACGCGCCGCTGCGGGTGGGCGACACGGTGGCGCGCACATCCACCATTGCCAACGTCACGCAAAAAGACGGCCGCAGCGGCGCGCTGGTGTTTGTCAAGGTGCGGCACGAGCTGCGCTGCAACGGCGCCGCTGATGCTGCGCTGGTGGAGTTTCACGACATCGTCTATCGCCAAGCCAAGCAGCCCACCGATGTGGAACCACCGCCCGTGCCTGCACCCAGCGGCGCCGTCTGGCTCAGAGAAGTCGTGCCTGACGACGTGCTGCTGTTTCGCTACAGCGCCCTCACCTTCAACGGCCACCGCATTCACTACGACAGGCGCTATGTCACACAGGTTGAGGGTTATCCGGGCCTCGTCGTGCACGGCCCCTTGATCGCCACGCTGCTGCTGGACCTGCTGCACCGCCATGCACCGCAGGCGCAAGTGGCCAGCTTCAGCTTCAAGGCCGTGCGGCCCACCTTCGACTTGCACCGCTTCAGGCTG
>JANNEX010000100.1:0-16994 GCA_031379155.1 Rubrivivax sp. | reverse complement strand
CTCAGGTGGCGGTGGTGGCTGGGCTTGGATTTTTGGGTGGTTCTGCGTCCCAGCCGTTTAGGTTGATGTGGTAGCGGGTGGAGCGGCCGGCGCCTGGAGATTGCAAGACTGCCAGGGCGGCCAGTTCGACCAGTTCGCGCGTGGCGGTGGCGCGTGAGGTGGGGCCCAGGCTTTCGTATTTTCTTGTGCTCATACCGCCTTCGATTCCGCCGGGGCCGGCGTCGAGCAAAAGGTTGACTGCCTTGCGCTGGCGTGCGTTGAGGTTCTTATCGTGGTGCGCTTCCCAGAACCTGGCTTTGACCAGCGACAGGTCAATGAGCTGTGACGCCGCTTCGCAGGCCAGGCGCACTTGGCTGGTGAACCAGACGACCCATGGCGTCACGTCCAGCGGCCCGTGTTGGGCGCGCTGTAGTTCGTCGTAATACTGGCTGCGGCTGATTAGCAATTGCTGCGAGATGCGCAGCAGGCGGCTGCTGGGGCCTGCGTCGCGGGCCAGCACCAAGTCCACGATGACGCGGCCGACACGGCCATTGCCGTCTTCGAAAGGGTGAATGGTCTCAAACCACAGGTGGGCCACGGCGGCCTTGACCAGGTGGTCGGTGCCGTCGCTGCTGTCCAGCCATTGCAAGAGCTTGTCGGTCTCTTGCGTCACCGTGGCCGAGGGCGGCGCTTGGTAGTGGAGCTTCTCGCGGCCCAGCACGCCGCTGACGATTTGCATGGGCTCGGTGTGCTGGCGATAGGCGCCGACCATGATGCGGTTCATGCCCGAAAAGCCGGTGGGGAACAGCGCCGCCTGCCAGTTTTGCAGCCGCTCGTGGGTCAGCGCTTGGTGGGCGTTGGCCAGCGCGTCATTCATGCTGTCGAGCAGGCCGTCCACATGGCGCGGTGTCTTCTGATTCGTGCGTGGCCCAATGCCCAAGCGCTTGGCCACTGAAGAGCGCACGGCCGTCAAGTCCAGCGGCTGGCCTTCAATGGCGGCGGTGGACATCGCATCTTGCGTCCAGGCTTCTGCTGCCAGTGCCTGTTGTTGCGACAACCCCAGCACCGCGAGCTTGCCCTCAATCACGCCCTGCGCACGCCGCGCCAGGGCCACGGCTGCACTGGCCTGCTGGCCGTCGTAGCTCATGGCCGGCCAGCCAGGCAATTGCCAGATGAACTGAGGCGATTTCATGGGCTTTGCGAATCAGCAGGTGAGGCGATTGTGCCCTCTATTCGACTCAAAACGTGAGGCGAATAGACGTGCTGGGCATCTGACTGCGCCTTCCGCCTGCCTGCGCTCAATTCAGATGCTGTACGACTCGTAAGTGGCTGGATGAAAGATCTCGTCCACAGCCATCAGTCGCTGGGACAAGCCTTGCGCATGGTGGTGGCGCACAAAAGCCTCCAGCGTTTTGCGGCTGCTTTGCACGCCGTAAGCCCAGTAGTCGTCGCCCATGGCGTCGCGCGCGGCTTTGAGTTGTTCTTCCACGAAGGGCAGGGTGACCTTGGTGGCGGAGGTGTCGGCCAGTTTGTCCAGTGCTGCGGCCTTGGCTTGCGTGAAGGCCTTGAGCACGGCGCCGGGCAGCCAGGGGTGTTGTTCGGCCAGGGTCTTTCTGATGCCCACCACGTGCATGATGGGGAAGATGCCGGTGCGGCGGTAGTAGTCTTTGGCCACCGCTGTGGGGTCGTCAAAAAGCCAGCCCACTTGGGGGTTATGCAGGGCAGCGCCGCTGGGGGGGCGCGGGGCGATGAAACCGTCCAAATCGCCGCGGTCCAGCATGTCTGAGATCGTCAGGCCCTCGGGCGCGTTTTCCAGGTGCACGTCGGGCGGCAGTTGCAGCGTGATCTTCTCTGGCCGGCCGGGTGTTTCTATGCCGCCGCGCACCCAGGTGATGTCGGCCGGGCTGACGCCAAAGTCGTCTTGCAAAACGGCACGCGCCCACACGTTGGCGGTGAGCTGGTATTCGGGCACGCCCACGCGCTTGCCTTTCAAATCCTCGGGCCTTTTGATGCGGTCTTTACGCACCCAGATGCTGGTGTGCCTGAAGGCGCGGCTCAGGAACACCGGCACCGCGATGTAGGGGCTGCTGCCCTGGCTGGCCTTGACCAGGTAGCTGGAAAAGGACAGCTCGCTGATGTCGAATTCCTGACCGCGAAAGGCGCGAAAGAAGGTCTCTTCGGGCGACAGGGTCAGGCACACCGGCGCCACGCCGTCGATCTGCACGCTGCCGTCCAAGAGCGCGCGTGTGCGGTCGTAGTCGCCCATGGCGATGGAGAGTTGGAGTTTGTTCATGCTTGATTCAAAGACTAACGCGAAGACAGAGTTGCCAGGCCGGCTTTGGTGATGACTGCCGCGGCTTGCGGTGACGACAGGAAACGGATCAGCGCCAGTGCCGCAGCCGGCTGCTGGCTGATGCGCGTGATGGCGCCGCTGAAGTAGATCAGCGGCTGCAACTCTGGCGGCAAGGTGCCCACGTCAGTGATGCCGGGCACATGGATCAATTCGCTCACTTGCTGAAAGCCGATCTCGGCTTCGCCGCGCGCCACCACAGCGGCCACCGGCTCACCCGAGGACGGGCCGCGCACCGTGATCAAGCGGTGGCCCGTGGCCTTCTCAAAAGCCGGGCCGAGCTCGGCGTAGACGCCGAAGAAGCCGGCGGAGATCACCACGCGCAGGTCTTCGCCGCGCGCTTGGCCAGCGCACAGCAGGGTGCTCAGCGCCAGCAGGCCGCTGGCCAGGATTCTGGGTGTCATCGGGCTTGCCCAGTTCACTTCAAGTGCTTGATGGGTGTGCCGCGCGCGCCTGCTGTTGCCACAGCTTCCAGGGCCGGTCGACCTGGCCTTCGACAGTGACTTGCGCGGCCAGCGCTTCTGCAGCGCTGAGTGTCTGCACTTCACCCAGCGCCAGTGCTTGCAGCAGCAGCTTGGCATTGACTTCGGTGTAGACGGCGCGGTAGACCGCCAGCCGCACCGATTCAGCCACCACAGTGCAACCGTGGCCGCGCATCAGCACCACGTTTTGATGGCCCAGCGACAGTGCCAGCGCGGCACCCAATTCGCGGCTGCGGATGAGCAAGTCGCTGCCGTCGCCAGCCGTGTCGCGCACTTCAAACACCGGCGGGCCATCACCCAAAAAGCCGCACATGTGGCAGGCCGGTTTGAGCCTGGCGCCCTTGGCAATGCCAAAAGGCAGCACCGACGCTGAGTGGTGGTGCACCACCGCCATCACGTCGGGCCTGGCTTTGAAAATTTCGCTGTGGATGTAGCGTTCCAGGTAGCCACGCGGCGCGTCTGAGTCCACCGCTTCGCCAGTGGCCACTTCGTACTCAAGGATGTCTTGTGCGCTCACCTGGCCCGGGGCCAGGTTGCGTGCCAGGTAGAAGCGGTCAACGCGTGTGGGGCAACGCGCGCCGACGTGGCCAAAGGCGTCGACGATGCCTTGGTGATGGAGGATGTGGTTGGCGTCGACGATGTCCGCCAATACGGATTCAAGTGCAGTGTGCATGGCACTCAGGTTAGCTCGACTTGTCTGTGGCCGCAGATAGCGACTACCCTCGCGCTCCTGGTGCTGGAGACAACGATGGCATTGAAAACGACGGTGGCGGACCTGGTGTGTGCATTGGCCTTGGCAGTGGCGGCTGGTGCGGCCAACGCGCAAGCCGACTGGCCAGCCAAACCCGTGACCATCGTCGTGCCTTCTTCACCCGGTGGCGGCACCGACGCCTATGGCCGCATCCTGGCGCAAGCACTGACGGAGCAGCTCAAGCAGAGTTTCGTGGTCGAAAACAAACCCGGCGCCAGCGGCGCCATTGGCGCCACCGCCGTGGCCCAGGCAGCGGCTGATGGCTACACGCTGCTGGTGGCGTCCAACTCTTCGCTGGGCATCAACCCGGGCCTGTACAAAACGCTCAGCTACGACGTGTTTCGTGACTTCGCGCCCGTCACGCGCGGCGTCATCGCGCCCATGGTCATCGTGGCCCACCCGTCGGCCAAACTGGCCAGCATGACCGAGCTGGTGGAGCGTGGCAAGAAGGAGCCCGAGTCGCCGTTTTACGGCACCGCGGGTGGCGGCAGTCCGCTTCACTTGGGCGTTAGGATGCTGGAAGAAGCCAGCGGCGCGCGCTTTAGCCATGTGCCCTACAAAGGCGTGGGTCCCGCTTATGCCGACTTGCTGGCCGGCCGCTTGCAATTCATGCTCACCGACCTGGCCAGTGCGCGCGCTTTCATCGACAGCGACAAAGTCGTGGCGCTGGCCATCACCGACAAGAGCGCGTTGCTGCCCAAGCTGCCGACATTCGCCGAAGCCGGCTTCCCGGGTCTCAAGGCCTTCACGGCTTTTTCAGTCATGGTGCCGGCCAAGGCGCCGGCGGCACTGGTCAAACGCCTGGCCGCCGAGATCAGCAAGGCCATGAAAAACCCGGCCACGGCGGCCAGGCTGGAGCAGCAAGCGCTGCTGCCGGTGTTCGACTCGCCCGAGCAGTTTGCGGCCTCACTCAAAGACGAACAGCAGTGGTGGGCGGGCTTCATCCGGCAGCACAACATCGTGCCGGATTGAGGAAAAAAAGGCAGGCTCTGGCTATGCGCCTGCCTCAGCCAGACACCAAGACGAAGCTTAGCGCGCGCCTAAAACCCCTCGAGCTAACCAGGTGCGTTCATTTGTGCGTGCCGCATGGGCCGCAGCGTATTTGGAGCCGAAGGTGTCGGCGCAAGTCGGGGGAAGAGGCTGTAGATCTCGGCCCAAGCAAAAAACACCAGGCCGCAGAGAACTGCTGGAATGGCGCGATGCCTCGACGAGCCGATGTGTAACGCTCTTGATCCGATTCATTCTTTGGAAAAAAAAGCCGCTGACCTTTTCCAACCCGTTGGACGTGATCCAGGCGGCCGTCAAGCCTTTGCGGCTCACCTTTAGACTTTTATCGAGACGTGCGGACGACAGGTCGCCCAGCCGCAAGAGCACCGCGGCCCGCACGGACAAGTGAAATCTGATCTCTGGCAACGTGCTGCGCAATCATTGAATTGCCGCAACGCACTCGACCCACACCCCAGGGTACTGAAGATGTAGTTCATTGAACGGCTCAAGGACCCGGCCGTTGCCGCCAAGGCACCATGCCAGAAGGCCGTGGTCGTCAGCATCCTTGAGATTTCCCGAGAGCGCAGTTGCGGTCGTCGTGCCGTCGGCCAGTCGCGGCATGGCAGTACGAACAAGCGCGGCCAATCGACGGAAGCAGCGCAGGTACCCGGTCGCCATTGCCTCACGCCGGTCGAGCCGTAACACTTCTACTGTTGCCTCACCCATTGCCGACCATTTGCCGAGTGCAAGGTCGAAACGCGCGCTGAGATTGCCGGTGTCCGGATCGAAGTCGATGTGCCGCCATGGATCCTCCACTGTGGGGTCGATCAACAGCGGTGAGAGACCGGCCATCGGAAAAGAACTGCCTTTGAAGCGTCCACATTCGGTGCAGCACAGCAACAGGTTTGACCACTGGAACGCTGCCAACGGATAGCTCGCCTTTGGGCGAAAGTGCTCAATGTCAGTGCCGTGCGAATCGACGCAATACATACAACGCTCCCGCAGCCCCATCATCTGCCGCAACGTTGCCAGGACAACGCCGACGGCTTGGGTTTGTCGGGCTGCTTTCCATTCGCGATCAATGTTTAGCGTGCCTTGAGCCTGCCGAACACCTGCTGTGGCCTGTCGGCTGTCGAGATAGGTTTGCGCTCTGCGCGGCAGGGCCGTCCGGTCCACTTTGCGCATGGGTCAAAGGTCCTCGTCGGTCACAGCAAAGAGCTCAAGCTGTCTGGCTTGGTTACGCTCGTCTTTGCTTAGCTGCGCGCCTGCTCTTTGTTTGGCCATGAGTTTGGCGTACTGTGCCCGGGCTTCCACGGCGCGTGGAGACCGTGTGTTCTGCAAGTTGAAAGCCGAGGTCAATAGGATGGTGTCAGGCCGGGAGCTGATGACCTTTTCGTATTCCTGTTTGCCCAGGGCACGCGGAGCATCGCCACTGCCGGGCTCGGGCAGGACGAACAAGCCGTTGTCGTCGGCAGCCTGGCAAATAATGGGGCTGTGCGTGGTCACCAGAAACTGGACTCGGGGAAAGTGTCGTTTCAGCCAGAAGCCGATTTCTCGCTGCCATTCTGGATGCAGGTGGGCATCAATCTCGTCGATCATGACGACGCCGCTGCGCACGATCTGGAGCTTGCCGTCCTGGCCCCGTTCTGCCAAGCCCTTTATGCCATATGCCGAGATCAGGTGGCGAAGGATGTCCGCAAGCAGGGCCAGCGCGGCGCGGTAGCCGTCACTCATCTCACCCCAGGCCAGTTGGAGGCCGTTTCTATCCTTCAGCCAGAGCCCTCCTGAATCGACCCGATCAACGGTGATTTGGTTGGGCATCAGATCGTCGCGCAGGATCTCAAGCAATAGATCGAGCTGCTGTTCGCTGTCCGGTGAGCTGCCCTCGAGTTTCTTGTGGTTGAGGCTACGCATCCACTGATCCACTTCGTAGAGCGATGCCGCCTCGTGGAACATGGTGACGAAGCGCTCAGTGGTTGGGCTCACCATCAAGCGCGTGGCCTCTTGCGAGGCGCCGAACACACGCCGAAACGGGCCGTAGCCGCACGAGAACCAGCCACGCGCTGCGGACGACCACAACCCGCGCTGGACCAGAGTTTTCTTGCTGCCCGGCGCGGGTGGCAAGTCGACACCTCCAGGCGTTCCACCTGGGATGAAATTCACTATCGCCGGGAACTTCTTGTAGGCCGTGTTCCCTTGCTCAGAGAACTCGTCAACTCCCTTTTCGGGCACGATCATCAGCTCGATCTTTGCTTCCTGGCTATCTGCGCCTTCGCGAATCCAGCGATGAAAGCTAGGCTGAAGGGAGCGCGCGACGTCTCGTCCCGTCAGGGCTACAGCGATGGCTTTCAGCAGCGTGCTCTTGCCAGAACCGTTGTCCCCTGTGAAAACAGTCCAGCCTGCGTAGCTGCCGTCGCCACGCGACAGGTCGAACTCCAGGCTTTCGAAACCCCGGATGTTCTTCAAGATGATCTTGTCGATGTACATGGTGCTGTCCTCAGTCACGTCTAAGGCGGATGCAAGCGGCAGGATTTTGGATCGCCAGTGGTGCTAGTGCTGTTTCACGGCTCGCGCTCAAACGTTGAACAAGAAGTTCAACACATCCCCATCCTTGACCACATAGTCCTTGCCCTCGGCGCGCATCTTGCCGTGATCCTTGGCGCCTTGTTCGCCTTGCAGAGCGATGAAGTCGTCAAAGGCAATGGTCTGGGCGCGGATGAAACCACGCTCGAAGTCGGTGTGGATGACACCGGCGGCTTGCGGCGCGGTGTCACCGATGTGGATGGTCCAGGCGCGCACTTCTTTCACGCCGGCGGTGAAGTAGGTCTGCAAGCCCAGCAGCGTGAAGGCGGCGCGAATCAGGCGGTTCAGGCCGGGCTCGTTCTGCCCCATCTCTTGCAGGAACATGACCTTGTCGGCGTCTTCCATGTCGGCCAGTTCGGCTTCGGTTTTGGCGCAGATGGCGACCACGGGTGAGTTTTGTTTGGCGGCGTATTCACGCAGCCGGTCCAGGTAAGGATTTTTGGCAAAGCCGGTCTCGCTGACGTTGCCCACAAACATCGCCGGCTTGGCGGTGATCAGGCACAGCGGCTTCAAGATCCCCTGCTCTTCTTTGCTGAAGCTGATGCCCCGCACAGGCTGCGCCTGGTCCAGCGCGGCCTGGCACTTTTCCAGCACCTTGACCAGCGCCGCCGCTTCTTTGTCGTTGCCAGAACGTGCGGCCTTGACGTAGCGGTGCAGACTTTTTTCCACCGTCGCCAGGTCGGCCAGGCAGAGTTCGGTCTGGATGATTTCAATGTCCGACAGCGGGTCTACTTTGCCGGCGACGTGGATCACGTTGTCGTCTTCAAAACAGCGCACGACATTGACGATGGCGTCGGTCTCGCGGATGTGGCTCAAGAACTGGTTGCCCAGGCCTTCGCCCTTGCTGGCGCCAGCCACCAGGCCGGCGATGTCGACGAATTCGACGATGGCCGGCACGATGCGTTCTGGCTTGACGATGTCAGCCAGTTGGCCCAGGCGCGGGTCAGGCAGTTCGACCACGCCCACGTTGGGTTCGATGGTGCAAAAGGGGTAGTTCTCGGCCGCAATGCCGGCTTTGGTCAAGGCATTGAAGAGCGTGGATTTGCCCACGTTGGGCAGGCCGACGATGGCGCATTTCAGGCTCATGGAGTTATCGCTTCTAGGGCAGTGAACCGCTGATTTTCCTACACTGCGGCCATGGACACACCCACACCCCTTATTCGGCCGCAGAGCAAAGACCTGGGCGACGGTTTTGTCGTGCGACGTTTGCTGCCCGCCGTGCAGCGCCAGGCCGTGGGGCCGTTTTTGTTCTTCGACCACTTCGGGCCCATCACGGCCGGGCCACAAGACAAGCACGATGTGCGTGTGCATCCGCACATCGGTCTGTCCACCGTGACCTACTTGTTTGAAGGCGCCATGGAACACCGCGACAGCACGGGCGTGGTGCAACGCATAGAGCCCGGCGCCATCAACTGGATGACGGCGGGCAGTGGCATCACACACAGTGAACGCACGCCGGCTGACTTGCGTGGTGTGACGCGGCGCAGCCATGGCTTGCAGCTGTGGGCCGCGTTGCCGCTGTCCGATGAAGAGATGGCGCCTTCGTTTGCGCACACCGCAGCCGAGAAGATCCCCACGCTGGAAGTGGGTGGCGCGCAGGTGCGGGTGCTGGTGGGCAGCGCCTTTGGTGCGACCTCACCCGTGGTCGTGCGCTCGCCCACGCTCTACCTGGACTTGCTGTTAGCCGAAGGTGATGCCTTCCCGCTGCCGTTGGCTGCCGAGCGTGCGCTGTATGTGGTGGAAGGCGAAGTGCAGATCGACGGCGTGGCCGTACCGCCCCACACCCTGCAGGTGCTGATGGCGGGTGACGAGCCCATGGTCTCGGCCGGCAGCGCGGCACGCGCGGTGCTCATCGGCGGCGATCCCTTGGGTCACCGGCATATTTGGTGGAACTTCGTCTCGTCCCGCAAAGAGCGTTTGGTGCAAGCGGCTGATGACTGGGCGGGCGGGCGTTTTACGGCCGTGCCTGGCGAAACCGACTTCATCCCGTTGCCCGACAAACGACCCTAGAACTTCAGGCCGGCGCTGGCTGTTTGGCCCACGCGCAGCAGGTTCTCAAAGCCCTGCAGGGTGACGGCGTTCATGCCAAACGTGATGGCGCCTTCCATGCGCGGGTCGGCACGATAGCCTTGCAGCGTGTCGCCGGGCTCATGCGAGGTGGCTGCGCTTACGGGGTCGACATTGGGAATGGTGCAGCGCGTGCAGGGCTTGACCAGGCGCAGCCGCACAAGACCATTGGCCGTGGTGATGCGGACTTCATCGATGTGGTCTTCATCAAAGGCCGACAAACCGCCCAGCACCAGGTTGGGCCGAAAGCGCGCCATCGTCACTGGCGCCACGCCGCGCGCGGCCAGGCGCGTGTTCAAGTCGTCGAGTGACGCCGTGTTGGCCACGAGCAGCGGGTAGCCGTCAGCAAAGGCGTTTTCTGCGGCCACGTCGCCGGCCCATTTCGGGTCGGACAGGCGTTGCTGGTCGGGGTCGAAGCGCACCAGGCGCAGGGTGGGGCCCAGAAAGTCGCTGAACCACTGCGCCGCCAGCGCGCCCATGTCGTAGGCCTTGACGATGTCGCTCCACACGCGCGCCCGCGTCGGCTTTTCCACCGTGTCCAGCTTCAGATGCAGGGCCAGCATGCCAGGCGCGCGCAGCACCAGCTCACCATTTTTGAAGCTGGGCTGGATCAGCGCCATGCGCGGTAATTCGCGCTGCGTCACCAGGTCACCGGCCGGGTCCACCACCATCCAGGCGCGGTCGAATTCAATGCCGGTCTCCACCAGCAAGGCCTCACTCAATACGACACCGGCGCAGGACTTGATGGGGTAGACGTTCAACGCCGACACGGTGCAGGCCAACTCGCTCACAAAACCTCCTGGGTTCAAGCAGGGCGGGGCCCTGTGCGGGGCGGATTGTGCATGGGGCCCCTGCCTACAATCGCCCCATGCAAAAGCCCACGCACTCTGTGCCCGCCCATGATGTGTTGGTGCGCGGTGCGGGTGCCGTGGGCCTGGCCACCGCGCTGGCGCTGTCGCGCCAAGGTTTGCGTGTGGCGCTGCTGGGTGCCACACCGCCGGCAGGCGCCGAGCCCGATCTGCGCGCCTATGCGCTGGGCGCCGCGTCGGTGCACTTGCTCAGCAGCCTCAAGGTCTGGGAAGCGCTGCCTGCCGACGCGCGCACGCAAGTCTTTGACATGCACATCGAAGGCGACGCGCCAGGCGCGGCGCTGGACTTTTCGGCTTGGAGTCAGGGCCTGAGCGAGCTGGCCTGGATCGTCGATGCTGGCGAGCTGGACCGTGCCTTGTGGGCCGCAGCGTCGTTTGCGCCCCACCTCGATCAAGTGAGCCACGAAGTGCCGGCCACGCTGCAAGTGTTGGCCGAAGGCAAGGACTCGGCCACGCGTGATGCGCTGGGTGTGCAGATGCCGCGCCACCGCTACGGCCAGCAGGCCATCGCCGCGCGGCTGTTGAGTGATCAGCATCACCAAGGCCTGGCGCGCCAGTGGTTTCGCTGCCCCGACGTGCTGGCCCTGCTGCCGCTGGACAGGCCGCACCTGGGCCAGGGCTACGGCCTGGTGTGGTCACTGCCCGATGAGCGTGCCGATGCGCTGATGGCCCTGGACGATGCGGCCTTCATGCATGCCTTGATGGACGCCAGCGCAGGCGCGGCGGGCCATCTGCAACTGGTCAGCCGCCGCCTGCACTGGCCGCTGGCCGTGGCCCAGGCTGATGCCGTGCACGGGCCAGGCTGGGTGTTGGTCGGCGACGCAGCGCATGTGGTTCACCCTTTGGCCGGCCAGGGCCTGAACCTGGGGCTGGCCGATGTCAGTGCGCTGGCAGGGGTCTTGGCCGCGCGTGAAAGCTGGCGCACCTTGGATGACGCCAAAATCGGCGCCCGCTATGCCCGCCAGCGCAGCGGCCCCACGCGCGCCATGGCCACGCTGACTGACGGCTTGCTGCAACTCTTTTCACACCCCGCGCCCTTGGTCAAGGAACTGCGCAACCGCGGGCTGACGCTGGTCAACCACCTACCGCCCCTCAAGCGTTTGCTGACGGGCCGCGCCACACAAAGCCCACCCAGCGGCTGACTTCACCAGGACGGGTTTTCATGTTCCGATTGATTCGACTTTTGCCCTTGGCTTTGCTGCTGATGGGCTCACTGGCGTCAGCGCAAGAAGCGCTGATCCGCAAGAACCTGGCCGAGAGGCTGCCGCAATTGCCCAAGATAGACGAAGTGCGCGCCACGCCCATCGCAGGTGTCTGGGAAGTGCGCTACGGCAGCACCGAAATTCTCTACAGCGACAGCAAGGGCGAGCACATTTTTGTCAACGGCACCCTGGTCGAAACCAAGACCCGCACCGACCTGACCGAAGCGCGCATTGAAAAACTGCTGGCGCTGAGCTGGGACAAGCTGCCGCTGAAAGACGCCGTGGCCATCAAGCAGGGCAGCGGCACGCGCAAGCTGGCCGTGTTTGTCGACCCCAACTGTGGCTACTGCAAGCGCTTTGAGCGCGACATTGCGGCCATCAAGGACCTCACCGTCTATACCTTTTTGATTCCCATTCTGGGCCCCGACTCGACAACCAAGACACGCGACATCTGGTGCGCCAAAGATCAGGCCAAGGTCTGGCGCGCCTGGATGCTGGACGGCGAGGTGCCGGCCAAGTCGGACGTTAGCTGTGACAGCAAGGCGATCGAACGCAACCTGGCTTTTTCCAAGACCCACCGCATCAATGGCACACCGGCGGTGTTTTTTGAAGACGGCACACGCAAGCCCGGCGCCATTCCTGCCGACCTGGTGGAAAAGCTGCTGGTCGCGGCGGCCAAGAAGTAGGGACTTCACTCGCGGGACAATCGCGGCATGAATCCGCAGCCCTTGACGACCGCCGCGTCGGTTTCGCCCGCTTTGTCATCCCCTTCATCCACTGCCTGGCGCCTGGCCAGCGGGGGCCTGCTGCCCTTTGTGGGCGCGGCGCTGCTGGTGTGGTTGGTGCGCGAAGACGTGCATGCCTACGTGGCGCTGGCGCTGTCGGCCTACGCCGCCGTGGTGCTGGGATTTTTGGGTGGCGTGCATTGGGGCCTGGCCATGCGCCAGGCCACACCGCCACTGGCTGCGCTGGGCTGGGGCGTGGTGCCCGCGCTGGTGGCCTGGCCGGCGGCCGTGATGCCACCCAGCGCCGGACTGGTGATCCACGGGGTCATGCTGTTGGTGAGTTATGCCGTTGACCGCCAGCTCTACCCGGCACTGGGTGCCGCTGGCTGGTTGACGCTGCGCTTTCGGCTCAGCGCAGTGGCGGCACTGAGCTGTTTTGTCGGTGCTGCCGGCACCTGAAGCCCCGGCCGCGCTGCACCCCCGGGTGCACGTGCGGGTGCGGGTGCTGGGCTTGTTGGCGCTGCTCGTGGGCGGCGCACACCTGTGGTTGGTGGACCAGCATCTGCCGCCGCGCCTGGGTGACGGTGCGGCGCCCCACATTCGGCGCATGGACGTGGCTTTTGTGCGCGCGCTGCTGCCCAGCGCGCCACCGGCCACGCCACCGCGACCTGCGCTGCCACCCGCCAGGCCACCAGCAAAACCAGCGCAGGCTGCAGCATCGGCACCGCTTGAGCCTGTACAGCCGCCGCTTGCGCTCGCACCGCCAGCACCGCCGGCACCACCACCCGAGCCTGCCACGTCTGTGGCGGTCGATGTGCCGCCCCTGCCTTCGCCCGAAGCCTTGCCCGCACTGGAGGCCGCGCCATCCAGCCCGCCCAGCGCTGCATCCAGTTTCGAGTGGCCACCCTCGACACGCCTGAGCTACACGCTCAGCGGCCACTACCGCGGCCCGGTGCAGGGCCAGGCGCAGGTGGAATGGCTGCGCGCCGGGTCGCGCTACCAAGTCATCATGGATGTCAGCGCGGCACTGGTGTTTTCGCGCCGCAGCAGCAGCGAAGGTGAAATCACGGCGCAGGGCCTGAGCCCACGCCGCTACGAAGAAGAAGACAAGATTCGCTTCGTGGCGCCACGCCAGCGCAGCATCGTCATGGAAGGCGACAGCGTGCGTCTGCCCGACGGCCGCGAGCTGCCGCGCCCGCCAGGCCTGCAAGACAGCGTCAGCCAGATGGTGCAGTTGACCTGGCTCTTCACCACCCAGCCGCAACTCTTGACCCCGGGCACCGCCATCGAGCTACCCGTGGTGCTGCCGCGCCGTGTCGAGCGCATCGTCTACGAAGTCGCCGAGACCGAAGCCCTGGCCACGCCGGCCGGTGTCGTCGACACCGTGCACGTCAAGCCGCGCCGCGAAGCCTTCAAGGGCGGCGATCTGACGGTGGAGTTCTGGGTCGCGCCCAGCCTGCAATACCTGCCGGTTCGTGTGCTCATCCGCCAGGATGCTGAGACTTTTGTGGACCTGCTGATCGAGCGCCTGCCACAGCAAGCCGAGCGCGGGCGCTGATCGCGCTGACCGCGTTGAAGGCGTTGAAGGCGTTGACGGTGTTGGGGGCCGCGCTCAGAGCACTGGCAAGCGCGCCGCAAAAGCGTCGGCCGCCGCACGCCCACGTGCCGCCACCACCAGTTGCACGGCCTGCGACATGAGTGGACGCAACTCTTCGACCGTGCGCACTTTTTCGATGCGGATGGCCAGGCCTTCGGCGCTGGGGCCTAACTCGTCATTGAGTGCACGCACCACCAGCTTGCGCAGCGGCGTCACGTCCACCACTGGCGCGGGCGGCGGCGGTGGCGCAGCGACGGGCGCATCCAGCGGCCGCACGGTTTCACCCACGGCCTCGACAAAACCTTGTTCGAGCAGTGCGCTCAGCAACTCATCGGCTTGCTGGGTGACGAGGGCTCGCAGGTCTTCGGCGTCACGTTTGCCGTCCACCAAAATCAAGGTGCTGCGCATGCGCGGGGGCAAGCGGTGGGCCCGGGTTTCGATCTCTGCCGCGCCCTTGGCCGTCTTGCGAAATATGATGGGCATGAAGGATGTGTTTTTCTGGGGCGGCGCCTGACCACTGCGCGGGCGGAACAGGCTGAAAATCTCGCCAAAAGTTTGGCCCTTGAAACATTCGTCAGCTTAGTCCTTTGCTGGCGCCAACGGAAGCCACTTCGTCGCGGGGTAGGTGTTGTGCGCGCCGCATATAGTGCCCACCCAGTGCAGGAGAGCGCCCATGACAGACCCTCTGATACTGACCGACACACGCGGCGGTGGCCAACGCCGCATTGGCCTGATCACGCTGAACCGCCCCAAGCAGCTCAATGCCCTCAACGATGCCTTGATGGACGAGTTGGGCGCCGCGCTGCTGGCCTTTGACGCTGACCGCGACATCGGCTGCATCGTCATCACCGGCAGCGAAAAAGCCTTTGCTGCGGGCGCCGACATTTCGGCCATGGCCAAGAAGACCTTCATGGAAGCCTTTGAAGGTGGCTTCATCACGCGCAACTGGGAAACCATGCGCCAGGTGCGCAAACCGGTGATCGCCGCCGTCTCTGGTTTTGCCTTGGGCGGTGGCTGTGAACTGGCGATGATGTGCGACTTCATCATCGCTGCCGACACGGCGCGTTTTGGCCAGCCAGAAATCAAGATCGGCATCATCCCCGGCGCCGGTGGCACGCAGCGCTTGCCACGCGCCGTGGGCAAGAGCAAGGCCATGGACATGGTGCTGACGGGCCGCATGATGGACGCTGCCGAAGCCGAACGTGCCGGCTTGGTGTCGCGCGTGGTGGCCGCTGACAAACTCATGGCCGAAGCCTTGAGCGCGGCAGAACTGATCTGCGCCATGAGCGGCCCCAGCGTGGCCATGGCCAAGGCCAGCATCAACCGCGCTTTTGAGTCGGGCCTGGCCGACGGCATCAGCTACGAACGCCATCTCTTCCACTCGCTGTTTGCCACCGCCGACCAAAAAGAGGGCATGGACGCCTTCTTGGCCAAGCGCAAGCCGGGCTTCACGCACGGCTAGTCCGCGCACACGGCCCTGGCCGTTTTCACCGCTTTCATCGTTTTCAAGAGTCAGCAGCGTTCCCGTTTCAGGAACGCTGCGTTCTTTTCCCAGCGCTTTTTCAAACCATGGGTAAACCCTAGATTACGGGCCATGGACAGCGCCGGTCAGGCATCCACCGACGGGTCTCTCAACCAACCCCGGGTGCCTTGAAAGAAAACACATGAACAAGCTCAATCTTTTGGTCTACCCCGTCATCTCTGTGCTGGCCCTCGCCGCCGCCTTTGCGGCACGCGCCGAAAGCCCCACGCTGGACAACAGCGCTGTGCAGGTCTGGTCGCAAGCCAAGACCCGCGCGCAAGTGCAAGCCGAACTGGTGCAGGCGCGTGCCGACGGCAGCATGAAGTTCCACTCCATCAGCTACAACCCCATGCTGACGGCCAAGACCACGCTGACACGCGAAGAAGTGCGTGCCCAAGCGCGGGTGGATCGCAGCATCAACCCGCAGGCGCAGTTCTATGGCGAAGACAGTGGCTCGTTCTATCTGTCGCAGTTGCCGCTGGCCAGCGATGCCAGCCGCACCCTGGCTGGCGCGCCGGTCAAGACGGCACGCTGATCAGGGCGAATTCGTCAGGGCGTGATCCAGCGCGCACCGCCAGCATCAAAACGCGCGCGCCGGTGGCCCTGGGCATGCAGCTCCAGCCAGTCGACGGACTGCACAGAAGCCGCGAGCACGGCAAAGTGCTCGCGGCTTTCTCGTGCGGGGGCTGGTGTGTCCACAGCGCTGCCCGGTGGCAAGGGCGACAGGTAGTCCTGCGCGGCTGGCGTGAGCTTGAGCCTGGCCCAGCATGAGGTCACACGCAGGCCGCTGGTTTCGACGGACAGCACGACGCGCAAGCGCAACTGCCAGCCCAACGCCGGCGACCACATCACCAGCGTTCCAAATGCGCCCGGTGGCGAAGCGGATATCTGTTGCGCCTTGGCGCTGCGTGCGTCGGTGTAGAACAGAAGTGTGCGCGCGTTGGCGTCCACGTCGCGCAAGATCACCGTGCGCGCATCGGCGCCTTCAGCGTCCACGGTGGCCAGCACGGGCGTGCGCCAGGCTTGCTGCTTGTCGCGCACGGCCAGCGCCAGTTGCTGCCACAGCGCGGCCTCGATCTCGTCCAGTGAGCCCAGGCGCGGCGGTGTCATGGCAATTGACTCTGTGGCCTCACGCCTCGTGGCGCAGCGCAGGAAAGAGGATGACGTCGCGGATGCTGGGGCTGTCGGTGATCAGCATCATCAAGCGGTCGATGCCAATGCCGCAGCCACCGGCGGGCGGCATGCCGTATTCCAGCGCGCGGATGAAGTCGGCGTCGTAGAACATGGCCTCTTCGTCGCCGGCTTCCTTGTTGGATGCTTGCGCCTGGAAGCGCGCAGCCTGGTCTTCGGCGTCATTCAGTTCACTGAAGCCGTTGGCGTATTCGCGCCCCGTGATGAAGAGTTCGAACCGTTCGGTGATGGCCGGGTTGGCGTCGGACGCACGCGCCAGTGGGCTGACTTCCACGGGGTAGTCGATGATGAAAGTGGGCTGCCACAGCTTGGCTTCAACCTCGGCCTCGAAGAGGCCAAATTGCAGCTCGGCCAGACCCCAGTGCGCGGGCGCTTCTTCGCCCTTGGACTTGAGGCGCGCGCGCAGCACTTGCGCGTCGTCGGCCTGCGCGTGCGACAGACCGGCATGCACGACCAAAGATTCACGCACGCTCAGGCGCGTGAAAGGCTGGTCCAGGTGCACCGGCTGGCCCGCATACGTGAGCGCCGCAGAACCCGTGGCCGCGCGTGCGGCGTGGCGCAACACGGCTTCGGTGAAGTCCATCAGGTCATGGTGCGTCCAGTAGGCCGCATAGAACTCCATCATTGTGAATTCGGGGTTGTGGCGGACGCTGATGCCTTCGTTGCGGAAGTTGCGGTTGATCTCAAAC
>JANNEX010000090.1:0-10296 GCA_031379155.1 Rubrivivax sp. | reverse complement strand
CTTTTCCAGCAGGTCAAAGCCCCACTGCACCAGCAGCGCCAGCACGGCGGCTGGCAACGCACCGGCCAGCATGGCCGCGTTGTCGTTGACGGCCAACCCGGCCACGATGCGTTCACCCAAGCCGCCGGCGCCGACAAAGGCCGCCACGGTGGCGGTGCCCACGTTGATGACGGCTGCGGTCTTGGCGCCGGCCAGCAGCACGGGGCGCGCCAGCGGCAGTTGCACTGTGCGCAGGGTTTGCCTTTCAGTCAGGCCCAGCGCACGCGCGGCCAGCGTCAACCCTTGCGGCACACCGGACAGGCCGGCATGTGTGTTGCGCACGATGGGCAGCAGGGCATAGACAAAGAGCGCCAGCAGCGCCGGCCAAAAGCCGATGACGCCCAGCGCCGCAATCAAGAAGGCCAGCAGGGCCAGCGATGGCACCGTCTGCATGATGCCCACGGCGCCCATCAGCCAAGCCGCCCAGCGTGGCCGCGCCCAGGCCCAGATGCCCAGCGGCACACCCACTAGCAGGGCCAGCAGCAGCGAGCCAAAGACCAGCATCAGGTGCTGGGCGGTCAGCCGCCACAGGTCAGGCGCAAACAGGCGTTGCATGAAGCTTTGGCGCACGCTTGCTGCTTGCGTGCCACCGGCCAGAAAACCGGCGGCGGCTTTTTCGAAACTCACGCCGTCCAGTTCCACCTGGGCGTTGAGGGCAATCATCTTGGCTTCGTCCAAGCGGCCGGCCAGCTTTTGCAGTGGCTTGTCGTCCAGGCCCACACGCATCAGCAACACGGCGTCGTAGCGCGGAAAGAAGTTTCGGTCGTCGACCAGCACCCGCAAGGCATAACGCCCGACTTTGGCGTCAGTGCTGTAGATGTCGATAAGGTCCACCTGGCCCGCTTTCACGGCTTCGTAGGCCAGGCCGTGGTCCAGCGCAGAGCCCGCATCCAGCGTGAAGCCATAGGCCTTTTGCAAGGCCGGCCAGCCGTCGGCACGCACCTGAAATTCGTGCGACAGGCCCAGCTTGAGCGCACTGGCGGGCAGCTTGGCCAAGTCTGAAATGGTCTTCAGCCCCAGCTTGTCGGCCACGGCCTCGCGCAGGGCCAGCGCATAGGTGTTGTTAAAGCCCAGCGGCACGCCGGCTTTGAGCCCTTTGGGCGCCAGCCACTGGTTGAGTTCAGCCAGCGTGGGGTTGCCTTCGCGCTTCAAGATTTCGCGCACGATGGTGCCGGTGTATTCGGGGTAGACATCCACCGCGCCGCTGCTCAGCGCTTGCTCAAGAATGCCGGTGTTTCCAAGTCCAGGCCGGTGTTCAGCCTTCACGCCGGCCGCCACCAAAGTCTGGCGCACCACTTCGCCCAGGATGTAGCTTTCAGTGAAGCGTTTGCTGCCCACCTGCACTGCGTCGGCGGCCCACCCACACAAGGGCATGGCAAGCAAAAATACGACGGCGCCCAGGCTGCATAGCTTCATGGCGACATTGTGCCCGCGTGAAGTCGGGCGTTGGCTTGAAACGCTAGAGTCTGGGATTGGCCGGTTGATTGGCCGGTTGAATGGCCAGTCAAGTGGCTACGGGGGGAAGTTTTGAGACGGTTCAAGGCACATTGCAGCGGCACATGGCGCGGGGTTGAGCGGGCGTGAACACCAGCACCACTGGCGGCGCCGCCGCGCCCGCACACACCCTGGCCGCAGGCAGCGCGCTGCGCGACTACCGTATCGACAAGGTCGTGGGCGAAGGCGGTTTTGGCATCGTCTATCTGGCCTGGGACGCGGCGCTGGAACGCCACGTGGCGATCAAGGAATACCTGCCCTCGGCGATGGCCGCACGCGCCGGTGACGGCATCACCGTGGTCGTCAAATCGGCCGACTACCAAGAGACCTTCACCCTGGGCCTGCGCAGCTTTGTCAATGAAGCGCGGCTGCTGGCGCGCTTTGACCACCCGGCCTTGGTCAAGGTGCACCAGTTCTGGGAACAGCACGGCACCGCCTACATGGTGATGCCCTTTTACGAAGGGCCCACGCTGCGCCGTGTGCTGCTCGACATGGGCCGCCTATCTACCCAGGCCGAGGTCAGCGCCTGGCTGCTGCCGCTGCTGGACACGCTGGAGGTCTTGCACGCCGACAACTGTTTTCACCGCGACATTGCGCCCGACAACATTCTGATCACCGTTAGCGGCCCGCTGCTGCTGGATTTTGGCGCCGCGCGGCGCGTGGTGGGCGGTGCCACACAAGCACTCACCGCCGTGCTCAAGCCGGGCTATGCGCCGCTGGAACAGTATGGCGATTCGCCCGACATGAAGCAGGGGCCGTGGACCGACATCTTTGCCCTGGCCAGTGTGCTCTACGTGGCCATTGCCGGCTCGCGGCCTGTGCCTTCGGTGGAGCGTGTCATTGCCGACCGCTTGAAGCCCTTGACCCAGGTGGCGGCTGAGCGTTTCAGTTACGGCTTCCTGTCGGCGGTGGACCAGGCATTGGCGCTGCGGCCCGAACACCGGCCACAAAACGTGGCCGAGTTTCGGCGCCAGTTGTTGGCTGACGCTGCCCCTGCTGCGCCGCCAGAACCCGCGCAGCCGCTGCTGCCCACGCGCCTGGTGGCACGCGCTGCGCCCGAGCCTGCCGCAGTGGTGTCACCCGCGCCGCCACCCGCCCCACCCGCACCAGCCCCCACACCCAACAATCTGCCGCGCCAGCGCACCAGCTTCGTCGGCCGCGAAAGCGAAATCGAGAACATCAAAAAGCTGCTGGAAGAGTCGCCCCTGGTCACCGTGCTGGGCATGGGCGGCCTGGGCAAAACGCGGCTCACGCTGCAAGCCGCGACGCAACTCTTGCCACGTTATGCCGACGGCGCCTGGTTTGTGGATTTGTCGGTGGTGACTGACCCGGCGCTGGTGGTGAGTGCGGTGGCACGCACCTTCGATGTCATTGACGAGCCCGGCCGCTTGCTCATTGACAGCGTGTGTGTGTGGCTCAAGTCGCGCCGCTTGCTCATCGTGCTGGACAACTGCGAACACGTGGTGGCCGCTGCCGCCGAACTGGTCGACGCCATCTTGGACAGTGCGCCGCTGGTGCAGGTGCTGGCCAGCAGCCGCGAGCCGCTGGACGTGCCCGGCGAACAAAGCTACCCCATCCTGCCTCTGCCTTTGCCGACCCAGGATGACGGTGAAAAGACCCAGTTGCAGTCAGCCGCCGTGCGCATGTTCATTGACCGCGCACGCGCACAACTGCCCAGCTTTTCGCCGGCCGAGCAAAACCCGGCCCTGCTGGCGCAACTGGTGACACGCCTGGAAGGCATCCCGCTGGCCATCGAACTGGCGGCGGCGCAATTGCGCACGCTGTCGCTGGCCGACATCTTGGCCGGCCTGGAAGACCGCTACCGCAGCCTGGCTGGTGGCAGCCGCTTGCTGCAAAAGCGCCAGCAGACCTTGCGCGCGCTGGTGGATTGGTCCTACGACAGGCTGCAAAACGCCGAGCAGCGCCTCTTTGCGCGCTTGTCGCTGTTTGCCGGTGGCTTTGATGCGAGTGCCGCCAAAGCGGTGTGCGCTGATGCCGACTTGAGCGCGGGCCACATAGCGCTGGTGCTGGCCGCGCTGGTGCAAAAGTCGCTTGTGGCGCGCGAAGGCGAAGGCGCCAACTCACGCTACCGCATGCTCGACACGCTGCGCGACTACGCGCGCGACAAGCTGACCGAACAAGACCCGGCCAGCGCCACCGCCGTGCGCCACTGCGCTTTTTACTTTGACCTGGCCAAGCAGGCATCACGTGGCATGCAAGGCGCAGAACAAGGACGCTGGGCGCGCCAGCTAGAAGAAGAACTGCAAAACCTGCGCGCCGCTTCGGCGTTTGCGCTGGGGCCTGGCAATGACGCCGTGGTGGCCGTCAAACTGGCTGTGGCACTGACCGGCTTTTGGATCTTGCGCGGCCACGCCAGCGAAGGCAGGAAGCTGGTGCATGCCGCGCTGGCACTGCCTGCGGTGCAGCAGTCACCCGTGGCCCAAGCCTGGGCCCTGTACACCGGTGCTGCGCTGGCCAGCAGCCAGGGTGACCACGTCAACGCCATTCAGATGCTAGAGACCTGCCTGAGCCTGCGCCGTGGCCTGGCCCAGCCGGTGGACATTGCCGCCACCCTGTCCACGCTGTCGCTGGCGCGTTTGCAGGCCGGTGACGCAGAAGGCGCGGCCGACGGCGAGACCGAAGCGTTGGAGCTGTTTGCACAGGCCGACGACAGCCGTGGCCAGGCCATAGGCTGGCTGCACCTGGGCCAGATTCGTGTCTGGGCAGGCCAGCCCGACGCAGCGCTGGACGACCTGGCGCGCGCCCTGACCTTGGCCCACACGGTGGCGAACCGCGAAGTCGAAGCCGAATGCGAACTTACTGCGGCGCAAGTGCATTTGCAGCAGCAACTGCCCGACCTGGCGCGTGCCGCTTTGCGCCGCTCTTTGCAACTGTGCCAAGAGGCCGCCGACAAACGCGGCGAAGCCAGCGCCACGGGGTGGTTGGGCCGGCTCGAGCTTGAAGCGGGCAAGCCCCACCTGGCGCGGCCGCTCTTGCAACAAGCACTGCGCCACTTTCAGGCCCACGACATGCGCGCGCAGATGTTGGGCTGCCTGGACGACATCGCACTGCTGCTGATGTTGGAAGTTAGCCTGAAGCCCGCTTTGCAACTGGCTGCCGCCGCCGACCAGGCGCGCTTGCGCCTGAAGCTGCGCCGCTCACCCTGGGAAGAAGCGCGCTGGGCGGCTCAGATGCAAAAGCTGCGTGCTTTGCTGCCTGATGCTGAAGCGCTGGCCAAGGCCGGCAGCGAATGGGAAACCGAGGCTGCGGTGGCGGCGGCGCTACACAGCGCCGCTTCGGTGACGATCAGGGCTTGAGTGACAACTTCTGGGCGCGGCGGCGTGTTTGCGCCAGGCCCAATAGAGCCAGACCGGCCAGCAGCATCGAGCCCGGTTCGCTCACCACCTGGGTGATTTCAAATCTGGGCGGGAAGTTGACGCCGTCATTGAAGATGGTTTCGCAATTGGCCGCCGTGCGGCTGCAATTGGTGGCACCCAGACGCGGGCCGCCCAGTGTGAACTCCAGAAAGAAGCGTGTCGTTGCCGACACGCCAAAGGCCGTCAGGTCAACCCCGGGCAGCACGGCGTCAGACCACGACGTGGTGAGCTGGGTCAGCGCACCGCCCACATAGCGCAGCGTGCCAATGACCAAGGTGGCTTCGTCCAGGTCCAGCGTCACCAGGGTGGGCTGGCCGGACTGGTCGACGTCGTACAACTCCACCTCGGCATGCGTGACCACGGCGGCACCCGCGCAGGCGGTGGCATTGATGATGTCGGCTGTGCCCGAAGGTGTGCACGCGTTGGGCACCGCAAAGGCGGCGTTGCCGCGCCAGCCCAGGTTGCTGAAGGGCGCGCCGAAGGCGGGGTCCCACACGCTGGTGTAGACGGCGGCTTGCGCCGTTCCGGCCACGCAGGCCAGGGCCAGAAACAGGCCACGCAGGCCTTTGAACGCCGTGGCGGCGGATGTGTGATTCATGGCAAAAACTCCTCTCGCGCTGCATCGTTTGGCAGCGCATGGAGTCACTGTAGGGGCGCAAGCCAAGGCGGCGGGCCACCCGAATCAGGGGTTGCAGGGATGGCCCCGGCCGGCGCCGTGAAGAAGTGCGCGCAGGCCAAACCGCCCGCAACAAGTGCTCACAACTCTTGGGGTCAGCCCACCACATCTGCACTGGCGGTCAGGCCATCACACCCGCACTGTCCGTCAGGCCATCACACCAGCGCCCGCTGCTTGCGCCGCCAGCACTTCCACGCGCACAGCTTCGGTCAGCTCAGCCTTCAATTCACTGAAGGCCGGCGTCGTCTTCACCGAGTAGTGGCGCGGGTGCGCCAGCGGCACAGCGCGGTCAAGCTTGATGCGGCCCGGGCGCGCGCTCATGACCACCACGCGGGTGCCCATGAACACCGCTTCGTCGATGTCGTGGGTGACAAACAGCACCGTCTTGCGCTCAGCTTCCCAGATGCCCAGCAGCAGCTCTTGCATGAGCTCTCGCGTTTGATGGTCCAGCGCGCCGAAGGGCTCGTCCATGAGCAACGTGCGCGGGTTGTTGGCCAGCGCGCGTGCCAACGCGGTGCGCTGCTGCATGCCGCCCGAGAGTTGTTTGGGATAGTGATTCGCAAAGCCCTTGAGGCCCACTTTGGCCAGGAAGCCATGCGCCACGTCCAACTGCTGCGCACGAGGCATGTTGCGTTCACGCAGGCCGAAGCACACGTTGTCCAGCACAGTCAGCCACGGAAACAGCGTATAGCTCTGGAAGACCATGCCCCGATCGGCACCCGGGCCAGCAATGCGCTGGCCGTCCAGCAGCACTTCGCCCGCAGTCTGTGTGTCCAGCCCGGCCACGATGCGCAGCAAGGTGCTCTTGCCACAACCGCTGGGGCCCAGGATGGTGATGAAGGCGTTTTCTTCGACATCCAGGTCGGTGGCTTGGAGGGCCAGCGTTGTGTCAAAACGGCGTTCAACACCGCGCACTTGAAGAATCGTGTTGGCCATGCTGTTGCCCATCATGCGCCCTTCATTTTCCTAACTGCGCCCAAGGGAACAGCTTGCGGTTGACGGTCTTGAAAAACATGTCGCTGGCCAAACCGATGAGGCCGATGACGATGATGCCGAAGATGATCTGGTCGGTCGCCAGCAGCGCCTGGCTGTCGGTGATCATGTGGCCGATGCCACTGCTGGCACCAATCAGTTCGGCCACGATGACATAGGTCCAGGCCCAACCCAGCACCATGCGCAGGGTCTCGGCAATCTCGGGCGCCGCACCCGGAATCAACACGCGCTTGACCAGGCTGGCATCGCTGCTGCCCAGCGTGTAGGCGGCTTCAACAAGATCACGCCGCGTGTTGCCCACGGTCACCGCAATCATCAACACCAGTTGGAAAAAACTGCCGATGAAAATGACCGACAACTTCTGCGCTTCACCAATGCCCACCCACAAGATGAGCAGTGGAATGAAAGCACTCGCCGGCAGGTAACGCGCAAAGCTAACAAAGGGCTCGAAGAAGGCTTCGATGGGCTTGTAGGCGCCCATCATCACACCCAGCGGCAAGGCCAAGGCAGCCGCAATGATGAAGCCGCCCAGCACCCGCCACACCGTCATGCCGATGTCGCCGGCAAAGCCCATTTCCGTGAGCAGCGTGTAGCCGCTCTTGACCATGGTCAGCGGGTCGGCCAAAAAGGTCTTGCTGACCAAGCCGCCGAAGGTGACCGCTGACCACAGCAGCACAAACAGCACGAAGAAGCTGATGCCCAGCACGACACGCGTGCCGGGGGCGACGGGGGTGAGCGGCCTCATGTCGACGGCTTACTTGATAAAGCGCGGGTCAGCCAGTTTGGACATGTCGGGCGCGGCCTTGATGATGCCCACGGCCAGCAACAAATCGGCCGCCTCTTTGCTGAACTGCGCGTGTTCGCCAGCAAAGAATTTCTGGTTGGCGGCACGGTCTTGCCAGCGCAAATACTTCTGGCTGGCCTCGAAGGCTTCGGCTGTTTGTTTGACGTCGGCACCCATGATCTCGAAGCTCTTTTTCGGCTCGGCCTTGATCATGTCCAGCGCTTCAAAGTAGGCGTTGGCCAGGCCTTGTGCGGCCTTGGGGTTAGCCGCCAAAAACGCCGGCGTGCAGCCAAAGGTGTCCATCACCATGGGGTAGTCCAGCGTGGTGGCGATGATCTTGCCAGCCTCGGGCTTGGCGCGCACCGCCCCCAGGTAGGGCTCATAGGTCATGGCCGCATCAACCCCGTCGGTGCCGGCGATCATGGCGTTGGCCGCAGCTTGCGGGCTCAGGTTGACGACCTTCACGTCCTTGATGCTCAGGCCGTTCTTGGCCAGCATCCAGGCCAGGCCGAAGTAAGGCGCGGTGCCGGGCGCGTCAGCGGCCACGGTTTTGCCTTTGAGTTCTTTGATGCTGTTGATGCCGGGCTTGACCACCATGCCGTCAGCGCCGTAGCTCTTGTCGAGCTGAAAAATCTGCGTCGTGGCCACACCATTGGCGTTCCACACCACCCAGGTTTCCACCGTGGTGGCGGCGCACTGGATGTCGCCTGAGGCGATGGCCAGGTGGCGGTCTTTTTGCGGAATCTTCTTGATGCTGACGTCCAGCCCCTGCTTCTTGAACAGGCCCGCTTGCAAAGCCAGCGTGAGCGGTGCAAAGCCGGTCCAGCCGCTGATGCCCATGGCGACTTTGGTGTCCTGGGCCTGCGCTGAAAATACCGCAGCGGCCATGGCCAGCGTGATCAAAGATTTCTTCATGCTTTTCCTCTTGGGGTTGGGAACGTCGAATGGGATCAAACAGGAATCCACAGCGCGGGCAGACCCGGCAGGGTGCGCAAAATGCGCGTTAGCTCACCGCCGCGGACCAGGGCGCTGGCGGCTTCGATGTCGGGCGCCAGATAGCGGTCCGTCATCATGGCTGGGCATTGTCTGCGCAGCAGCGCGTGCACCTGCTCCAGCGCGGGTGAACTCTGCAACGGGCGCAGGAAGTCCACCCCCTGCGCGGCCGCCAACAGCTCGATGCCCAGAATGTGCGCCACGTTGGAGATCATGGGCAACAAGCGGCGCGCCGCGAAGGTGGCCATGCTGACGTGGTCTTCCTGGTTGGCACTGGTGGGCAGGCTGTCGACACTGGCCGGATGGGCCATGGATTTGTTCTCGCTGGCCAAAGCCGCCGCCGTGACGTGGGCAATCATGAAGCCACTGTTGAGGCCCGCGTTGGGCGTGAGGAAGGGTGGCAGGCGCGAGACGCTGCTGTCGATGAGCATGGCAATGCGCCGCTCGGCAATGGCGCCCACTTCGGCGATGGCACAGGCCATGGCGTCGGCGGCCAATGCGACGGGCTCCGCATGGAAATTCCCCCCAGAAATCATCATGCCGTCTTCAGCGAAAACAAGTGGGTTGTCGGTGACCGCATTGGCCTCGCGCAGCAGCACCAAGGCGGCGTGGCGCATCTGGTCAAGACAGGCGCCCACGACCTGCGGCTGGCAGCGCAGGCAGTAGGGGTCTTGCACGCGGTCGTCGCCTTCGAGGTGACTGCTGCGGATGGCGCTGCCGGACAGCAGTTGGCGGTAATACTGCGCCACGTCGATCTGCCCGGGCTGGCCACGCAGGGCGTGGATGCGCGGGTCGAAAGGGCCGTCGCTGCCCCGTGCCGCGTCGACCGTCAAAGCACCGACGACCAGGGCTGACTCCAGCACCGGCTCGAAGCTGAACAGCGCGTGCAGGGCCAGCGCCGTGCTGGTCTGCGTGCCGTTGATGAGGGCCAGGCCTTCCTTGGCTTGCAGCTTCAGCGCTTGGATGCCTTTGGCTTGCAGCACTTGGGCTGCGTTTTGCCGCTGACCATCCACCAAGAAGTCACCCTCGCCCATCAGGGCCAGCGTCATGTGCGCCAGTGGCGCCAAGTCGCCCGACGCGCCCACCGACCCTTGGCAGGGCACATACGGCACCAGTCCGGCGTTATGCACCGCCAGCAGCGTGTCAATGACCAGCGGCCGCACACCGCTGTAGCCCCGTGCAAGGCTTGCCGCTTTGGTGGCCAACATCAGCCGCAGCACGGCAGGTGCCAGCGGCTCGCCCACACCCACGCTGTGGCTGCGAATCAGGTTGAGTTGCAGCGTGGCCAAGTCGGCTTCGCTGATGCGTGTGCTGGCCAGCTTGCCAAAACCGGTGTTGACGCCGTAGACAGGGTTGCTGCCTTCAGCGGCGCGGCGCACCACGGCCGCGCTGGCCTGGATGTTGGGGAGAGCCAGCGGGTCCATGACCAATGGCTGGCCGCCCGCGTGAATGGCTTGCAGTTCTTCGAGTGTGAGGTGTGCGGGTCGCAGCAGCATGATGGTTTTCAAGGCGTCAAATCAGCGTCAAATCATGGGCAATTTCAGGCCCTGCTCTTTGGCACAAGCCACGGCTATGTCGTAGCCGGCATCGGCGTGGCGCATGACGCCGGTGGCGGGGTCGTTCCACAACACGCGCGCTATGCGCTTGGCGGCCTCGTCGCTGCCGTCGCAGACGATGACGACGCCACTGTGCTGGCTGTAGCCCATGCCCACGCCACCGCCGTGATGCAGGCTGACCCAGGTCGCGCCACCCGCCGTGTTGAGCAGGGCATTCAGCAAAGGCCAGTCGCTGACCGCGTCGCTGCCGTCCTTCATGCTCTCTGTCTCGCGGTTAGGCGACGCGACCGAGCCGCTGTCCAGATGGTCGCGCCCGATGACGATGGGCGCCTTGAGCTCGCCGCTTTTCACCATCTCATTGAAGGCCAGGCCGGCGCGGTGGCG
>JANNEX010000068.1:0-2318 GCA_031379155.1 Rubrivivax sp. | reverse complement strand
ATTTATCGCGCGTCGTTTGAACACATGAACGGCGTGCTTGAGTACCTGACGGCCCATTGCTGCCAAGGCAAGGGCTGCGCCCCAGCGGCCAAAGGCCGCCCCCGTTGTTGAGTTCGCCACCCGCCAACTCCCATCCACACTTGCCCAGAAAGGCCGACCATGAAACGCTTCCACGTCCATCTGCATGTGCAAGACCTGCCGCAGAGCATCCACTTCTACTCACACCTATTTGCAGCCCAGCCCGCACGCCAAGAAAGCGACTACGCCAAATGGATGCTTGAAGACCCGCCCGTCAACTTTGCCATCTCCAACCGCAGCCAGGCGCAGGGCATTGACCACCTGGGCTTCCAGGTCGACAACGAAGATGAGTTGGCTGAACTCAAAGCGCGTGCCGCCGCCGCTGACCCGCAATGGCGCGACGAAGGCAAAGGCACTTGCTGCTACGCCAGGAGTGAAAAGCACTGGGTCACCGACCCGCAAGGCATTGCCTGGGAACACTTCCACACGCTGGCCAACATTGCGGTCTACTTCGAGGCGCCGGCCTTGCCTGCCTTGGTTGCGGCGCCTGCAGTCAAGGCTGCTGCGGCGTCCTGCGGCGCAGCCGCCCACGCGGGGCCAGCCGCGGCCCGTTGCTGCTGAGGCGCTGCGCATGACCACCCACGTGCTCATCCTGTGCACGCACAATTCCGCGCGCAGCGTGCTGGCTGAAGGCATGCTGCGCCATCTGGCCGTGCGCGCGGGTGCTGATGTGCAAGCCCACAGCGCGGGCAGTGCGCCCAGCGGCCGCATCAACCCCTTCGCGCTGCAAGTCTTGGCCGCTGCGGGCGTGGACACGGCAGGCTTGCGCAGCAAAGGCTGGCAAGACTTCAGCGGTCCGGCAGCGCCGCCGCTGCGCGTGGTCATCACCGTGTGCGACAGCGCTGCGCAAGAGGCCTGCCCGGTGTGGCCCGGCGCGCCGGTGCAGGTGCACTGGGGCTACCCCGATCCTTCACTGGCCAGCGGCGATGATGCTGCCAAGCGCGCGGCCTTCGACCTCACGCGCCAAGCCATTGCCTGGCGTTTGCAGCAGTTGCTGGCGCTGCCTCTGGCCCGCATGGACAACGCGGCGCTGAAGGCCGCCTTGCTGGTCATTGCCAAGACTTGAGCATGCACACCTTAAACGTTAGGCCCGCTTTGGCCCAACGCTTGTTCGCCGAAGGCCTGGGCACGCTGAGCCTCTTGGCTGTCGTCATCGGCTCCGGTGTGATGGCCCAACGCCTGTGCGGCGGCAATGCGGGCCTGGCGCTGTTGGCCAACACCTTGGCCACCGTGGCGGGGCTGTGGGTGCTGATCGAATTGCTGGGGCCTGTCAGTGGCGCGCACTTCAACCCGCTGGTCAGCACCGTCATGGCCTGGCGCGGCGCGCTGCCCTGGGTGCTGCTGCTGCCCTACGTCGCCGTGCAGTTGCTGGGCGCCGTGGCTGGTGCTTGGCTGGTGCACGTCATGTTCGACATGCCCATCCTGCAAACCTCGGCCAAGCTGCGCCCTGGCAGCGGGCAATGGCTGGCCGAAGCCGTGGCCACGGCGGGTTTGCTGCTGGTGGTGTTGCGCGCGCCAGCGTCTCGCGTGGCAGGCTTGGTGGCGGCCTTTATTGGCGCCGCCTACTGGTTCACCGCGTCAACCTCGTTCGCCAACCCGGCAGCAGTCTTGGGGCGCATGCTCAGCGACAGCTTCGCGGGCATCGCGCCGGCCAGCGCACTGGGCTTCGTGGTCGCTCAGGCTGGGGGCGCCTTGCTGGGCGTGTGGCTTCACCGCGCATTGGGTGAGACCAGGTCAGGTTGATCCAGCGCCACCCGTTCGCGCAGGCAAGGCAGGCATAGGCAGCCTTGATACTGCTGGCGCAATTGCAGCTGCAAGGCGGCGCTGACTTTGACCGTGGTGCAATCGCACGGTGTTGCCCCGGCCGCAGCGCAGGCAAAGCCGCCGCCGCAGCGTGGGCAGTTGTCAGGTGCGGCGGCTGAGTTCACTTCGCAAACTTACTTCACAAACAGCGACTTGTGCTGTTCGCGCAAGACGTTCTTCTGCACCTTGCCCATGGCGTTGCGTGGCAACTCGGCCACCACGTCCACCCGCTTGGGCACCTTGAAATTGGCGATCTGGCCTTTGAGTTGTGCGGCGATGTCAGCGCCGCTGAGCAATGCGCCCGCCTTGGCCACCACCACCGCCACCACGGCCTCGCCAAAGTCGGGGTGGGGCACACCCACCACGGCCGACTCGGCCACGCCAGGCATGTCGTTGATGAAGCCTTCAATCTCGGCCGGGTAGACGTTGTAGCCGCC
>JANNEX010000062.1:0-3502 GCA_031379155.1 Rubrivivax sp. | reverse complement strand
AGCGATGAAGGGCAGGCGCCCGCAGGCGGTTTTGCTTGGTTTAGACATGGCAAAGACTCCTTTTAAGTGGGGTTCAAAGAGGTGCGGCGCCTGGCCCCCACAAAGGCCAAGCAAGCAAGCCCGGCCAGGACCATCGCGGCCTGCCCGGGCTCTGGCACGGCGGCCAGGTAGTCGTGGCCTGACAGCGCCGTCAGCACCGCGCCGCCGCCCAGTTGCACATTGAGCAAGCGCGCGGTGTTGAACACATCCAACTCGCGGCCGTGGTAGCTGGTGGCGCGCAACTCGGCGGTGATGACGTACTGCGTGGCAACCAGGAAGTCGAAGTCCAGCGCCAGGCTGTCGTGGAAAGTGGCGCGCTGTTCGCCGTTGCCACGCAAAGTGCTGCGGGCCACAGGCGTGGGGCCGCCCTGTTCGTAGTCTTCGGAGACTGACAGGTGGGTCACGTCCCACACGCGCAGGTCCATGAACCAGTCGCCGGCAGGCGTGCGTGGGTTGAACTGGTAGCTGGCGGGGAAGCCGCCCACAGCAGCCAGGCTGGAGGTGCCGTCGACCGTCAGCAGGGCCGCAAAGTGGCCGGGCGCCGAGAAGCCCCACACGTCGCGCCAGATGCTGGACGCGGTGGCGGTGGTGAACAGGTCGATGGCGGCGCTGCCCACGGCCTGGCTGTCCACGCCCGTCACGCCGCTGCCCGTGCTTGTCAGGGCGCGGTTGACGCCAAAGTCGGTCTGCGCGGTGGCCTTGGCAAACATCGCCCAGGGGCTGATGATGAAGGGCGGAATGTTGGGCACACCGTCGCGGGCCAACGCGGCGGCGCTGGTCAGCGTGCTGTCCCCGTCCTGGCGCACCACGCTGCCTTGCACCAACGAGGAATCCATGACGTAGCCCGGCGAGGCGTTGACATCGCGCCGCACGTAGTAGCTGGCGTCGCTGGCCAGCACTGCGGTGCAGCTGGTGAAGGTGGCGCAGGGTGGCAAACCCGTGGCCCACGCTGGCAGGCTAACGCCCACGAGGGTGGCCATCAGGCTGGCCATAAGGGTGGCCATCCGACTGGCCGCGGCCAAGCTGCTCAAGTCGCTGCACCCCAGCCAGCGCCCGCCCGAGAATCTGTCCATAAGCCCCCCATCGCCGGCCACTGCGCCAGCGTGGCCCAAGGTAAAGCCGAGTGGATGACGAATCGCTTACCGAATCGTGGCGCGCCGCGTCTTGGCGGCCCACCCCCCTACAAACTGGCTAGCGGGGGGTGGCTGCCCGAATCTGCGCATGCAGCGCCAGCGTGGCCGGCGCCAGTGGCGCACCCAGGTGCTGCGTCATGGCGGTTTGCAACTGCTCGAAGACCCGCAGCGCCGCCGCCTGGTCTCCGGCTTCCAGGCATTCGCGCATCAGCTCACGCGCCAGGTCTTCGGCCAGCGGGTCTTGCTCCAGGCCACGCTCGAGCCAGGCGCGGGCGTTGGCACTGTCGCCGCGCGCACGCGCCGCCGCCGAGATCAGCCGCACCATGCGCTTGAAGGTGCTGGCCAGGCGGTTGCGGTAGCTCAGCTGCCAGGCGGCGTCTTGCGCGTCGTGCATGAAGGCGCCGCTGTACAGGGCGCAAGCGCGTTGTGCAGCGCTGTGCAGCGGCGGCGTCAAAGCGCCCGCTGCCGGCACGCCCACGCTGGCGGCCAGTTGCTCAAAGGCCAGGCAATCGACCCACACCGTGCGGGGGTTCAGGCTCAGGCGGCCATGCTCCAGCGTCAGCGCGTCGTCGCTGCCCAGCAGCTTGCGCAAGCGGTGCAGCGCGGCGGTGAAGGCCGCGCGTGCCTTGTCGCCTTCCAGTTCAGGCCACAGCGCAAAACACGCCGTGGTGATGGACACGTCCACGCCGCTGGAGGCCACCACAAACAGCAGCAACTCCAGCGGCTTCTTGGCCACCTTGCCTTTGAACACCAGCGGCTGGCCTTGCAGTTCAATGCGCAGGCTGCCCAGGGTGCGCACACGTATGGGCCAGGGCCAGGCGCCGAGGTCGGCACGCACGGCTTGCAGTTGGCGCGCTTGAATCACCTCTTGCACAAAGGTCACGTCGATGCCCGCTTCGAGGGCCAGCGCACACACACGCGCGGCCACTGGCGGGCAGGCGCGGAAGAAGTTGAGCCAGGCCAGTTCACGCGCGATGCTCAGGCCTGCAGCCAGTTCGGCGTGGCAGGTTTTTGCATCGTCATCGGCCGCATGCAGGGCGCGTGCCAGATGAGCCAGACACCAGCAAAAGCGCGCCTGTTGGCCACTGGCAGCGCGGCCGGCGCGTTCAAAAAACGGCAACGCTTCTTGGCACTGCTTGCTGGCCATCAAGACCTGGCCTTCTTGCATCACGGTGACACCCATCCAGCGCTCGGGTAACTGGCTCTGGCTGGCCAGGCGCAACGCCAGTCGCGCGTGGGTCAGTGCCTGGCGGTGGCGGCCGTCCAGCAAGTCCAGGCGCGAGTGCAGCAAGTGCCACCAGCCTGCAGGGCGCGGCGCGCGCGGGTCCAGCCAGGCCTGCGCCTGGGTCAGCGCGGCGCGGCCTGCATCGGAGCGGCCCGCGCCCAGCGCCATTTGTGCGTCCAGCAGCGCCAGCTTGAGCGCCATCACCGGCAGCAGCGTGCGCGTGGGCGCAAAGTGGCGTTGGCGCAAGGCCTGGGCCTGTGCCGGGGCTTCGCATTGGTAGAGCGACTGGATGAGCAGGTGCGCGGCTTCATCGGCCAGGGACGCACTGACTGCCGCGTCACTCAGCAAAGGCCGCAACGCCAGTTCAAGCCACAGCACCTTTTCAAGCTGCATGCCTATGTGCTGATAGCCCAGCGCGGCCAGGCCGGCGCAGCAGCGCAGCGGGGCGGGCAAGCGCGTGTCGGCCAGGCTCTGCTCAAGAGCAGCAGCACGCTGGGCCAGGCCGGGTGCGTCCAGCGCATTGAAGCTGGCGGCCACCAGCATGCCGGCTTGCACAAGCAAATCATCGGCAGGCTCAGCGGTTGGCTCATCGTCAGGCTCAGCGTCAGGCTCGGCGGGCGGCGCGGCGCCGTGTGCGCTCAACACGGCGATGGCGGCTTCGAAACCCCGGTAGTCATCATCGGCCACGCCCATGAACAACACCTGAGCCGCACAGGCCAAGGCCTGGCCTGGGGCGTGGCCCAGCTGCGCAAACTGCGAGGCGGCAGCGGCCAGCTCCGTGCGGCCCTGGGCCAGGTCCTGCAAGCCCAAAGCCAGGCCTTGGCGCAGCAAAGCCTGCGCCTTGGCTAACACTTCAATAGAGTGGCACTTCACCGGCCGGCCGGGTCTTGAAACGTTTGTGCACCCACAGGTACTGCGCTGGGCACAGGCGGATTTGCTGCTCGATGAACTGGTTCATGCGCGCGGCGTCGGCCTGGGCGTCGTCGCTGGGCCAGTCGGTCCAGGCGGGCAGGAAGCGCACGCGCCAGCCAAGGCCTGCGGGCAACATTTCTGCCACCACCGGTTGCACCACCATGTTCAGGCTGCGTGCCAAACGCGATGGTGC
>JANNEX010000036.1:0-6726 GCA_031379155.1 Rubrivivax sp. | reverse complement strand
ATTTCCACCGCCACACGGGCCGCGTCGCGGCCTTTTTCTTCGGCCCGTGCCCAGGCCTGGGCTTCGGTGTCGACGGTGAGGATGGCGTTGGCAACGGGCACCTGGTGGTCGAGTGCGACGCGGCTGACACCGGCGCCACTTTCGTTGGCCACCAGTTCGAAGTGATAGGTCTCGCCACGGATGACGCAGCCGATGGCAATGAGCGCGTCGAAGTCACCTGAATCGGCCATGGTCTTGAGCGCAATCGGGATCTCCAGCGCGCCGGGCACGTTGACGTGTTTGATGTCGCCCTCGTCCACGTCCAGGCGTTCGAGCTCAGTCAGGCAGGCCTGCACGCTCTTGCTGGTGATGGCGTCGTTGAAACGCGCGCGCACGATGCCGATGCGCAGGCCTTCGCCCATCAGTTCACCGGCGCTGCCTTTGTCTGCTTCTTTCATGGTCTGTTCTCTCAGCGTGGTGCGGCCGTGAAGCCGGTGATTTCAAGCCCGTAGCCTGTCATGCTGGGCATGCGGCGTGGGCTGCCCAGCAGGCGCATGCGGTGCACACCCACGTGGCGCAGGATTTGCGCACCCACGCCGTACATGCGCAGGTCCATCTGCGCGCGCGCTGGGCTGGGCGGCGTGGCTGGGTTGACGGCACCGGTGATTTGCGGCAACAAGGTGGCCACGTCGCCCCGGCAATTGAGCAACACCGCCACGCCGCATGGCCCGGCCTTGAGCGCAGCCAGTGCCGCGCCCAGCGGCCACGAATGGCCGCTGGCGCGTATGTCCAGCAAGTCCATGGCGGTGAAGGGCTCGTGCACGCGCACCGGCACTTCGGTGTCGTCTTGCCAATTGCCGTGTTTAAGCGCCAAGTGCAGGCCACCGCCGTGGTCGCGAAAGGCCTGGCATTCGAAGTCGCCTTGCGGTGTGTGCAGCGTGCGTGAAGCGATGGGCGTGATCAGCGTTTCATGGCGGCTGCGGTGGCCGATGAGATCGGCGATGGTGCCAATCTTCAGGCCATGTTCGCGGCCAAACACTTCCAGGTCGGGCAACCTGGCCATGGTGCCGTCGTCCTTCATCACCTCGCAAATCACGGCCGCCGGCAGCAAGCCGGCCATGCCCGCCATGTCGCAGCCGGCTTCGGTGTGGCCGGCGCGCATCAGCACGCCGCCGTCTTGTGCCTGCAAAGGAAAAATGTGGCCCGGCTGCACAAGGTCGGAGGCCTTGGCGTCGCGTGCCACGGCGGCCAGCACGGTGCGTGCACGGTCGGCCGCGCTAATGCCGGTGGACACACCACTGGCGGCTTCAATCGACACCGTGAAAGCGGTGCCGTGCTGGGTGCCGTTGCGGCTGGCCATGGGCGGCAGTTGCAGGCGTTCGCAGCGTTCGCGCGTCAGCGTCAGGCAGATCAGGCCGCGCGCGTGGCGGGCCATGAAGTTGATGGCCTCGGGTGTGACGTGTTCGGCGGCGATGACCAGGTCACCTTCGTTTTCGCGGTCTTCTTCGTCGACCAGGATCACCATGCGGCCAGCGGCAAGCTCGGCCACCAGCTCGGGGACGGGGGAAATGGGCATGCTTTGATTGTAGGTGCGGGCCCTGATGTGGCCGCCGTCCAAGGGCTTGAGCCGGGGTTCAAGCCGGGTTCAAGACCAGGGCACGTAAACGCAAGTCGGTGCCAATAGCTTGGGTGTCTATCCAGCGCAGGGCCACGCCTTGGGTCAACGCCTCAAAGGGCCCCAACGAAGCCATGGGCCGGCCCTGGCCTAGCAGCGTGGGCGCCAGGTAGACCAGCACCTCGTCGACCAGGTTTTGGCGCAGCAAGGCCGCGTTGAGCGTGGCGCCGGCTTCGACGTGCAGCTCGTTCACACCGCGCTGGGCCAGCAGCGTGAGCAGCTTCGCCAAATCGACCTGGCCGGCTGGTCCGGGCAGGTTCAGGCATTGCGCGCCGCGCGCTTTCAAGGCGGCTTGCAAGGCGGCTTGGGAGGACGTTGACCAGGCGGTGGCTGCGCCTGCGCAGCCCAGCGCGCCGCAAACCAGCACCTGGCCGGGCGGGTCGAGCAGGCGCGCCGTGGGCGGCAGGCGAAAGCGTGAATCGACGATGACACGCAGGGGCTGGGCGGGTGTGTCCACCCAGCGCACATCCAGCCGCGGGTCGTCGGCCAGCACGGTGCCAATGCCACTGAGCACGGCGCTGGCACGGCGGCGCCAGGCGTGGCCGTCGCGGCGCGCAGCTTCACCCGTGATCCACTGACTTTTGCCGTTAGGCAAGGCGCTGATGCCGTCCAGCGACGCGGCCACCTTCAAACGCACCCAGGGCCGGCCACGCTGCACGCGCGAGAAAAAGCCGATGTTGATGTCGCGCGCGGCGCTGGCCATGGCCTCATCGGCCATCACGACTTCAATGCCGGCGGCGCGCAGGCGCGCTATGCCCTGGCCGTTGACCTGCGGGAAGGGGTCGGCCACGGCCACCACCACGCGCGCCAGGCCAGCCGCGACAAGGGCGTCGCAGCAAGGCGGTGTGCGGCCGTGGTGGGCGCAGGGCTCCAGCGTGACCCAGGCGGTGGCGCCACGTGGGTCGTGGCCGGCAGCGGCAGCGTCACGCAGCGCCATCACTTCGGCGTGCGGGCCACCGGCTTGTTGCGTAGCGCCGCGGCCCAGCACACGGCCGTCGGCGTGGCCCACCAGGCAGCCCACGCGCGGGTTGGGTTCGGTCAGGCCGAAAGAGCTTTCGGCCAGGGCCAGCGCCTCAATCAGGCGTTGGTGATCAAGGGTGGGCTGGGGCACGCGGCATTGTGCCCGGGGCCAGCGTCAGATCACTGGCTGGTGGCGGTAGGTCTGGCCGTTGACCAGTGGCGTGCTGGTGTTGTCGTTGGGGCAGGTGTAGGGCGTGGTGTCATCACCGGCGCGGATCACCAGGAAGTTCTGGTTGTTCAAGGACGTACCCACGTCTGCATAGTCCAAGGGGTGTGCGGGGTTGCCACCTGTGGGCGTATCGGATGGCTCGGGCGTGTAACGGCAGACCCTGTATCTGGTAGAACTGGCATCGGCGACACTGCTGGCAATGGCCAGCGTCGAAGGAACTATGCTCGGGCGGCCTGACCAGGTGTAAGTAACGACCCCGACTGGCACGACAGCAATCAGAGGCACTGCGCAGTAGTAGAGGCGATAGCCCCCTCTGGGCGTTGACGTGTAGCACGAAACCGTGATCGTCATCGGGTAGGTCAGCAGGACCTCGACTTCGACGGGTTGATCACTGCTGGGGGGCATCTCCGCATCGGCAGGGGTCGGTTGCACCGTGTCGGTCGCGAAGCGCACATAGCCACTGAGCAAGGCGGCAAGGCCGCCAGTACAGGTGCCCGACGGAGAGCAGATCTGTGAGATCAACCCGGAGTCGTTTTTGAATGTCCACCGCGCTCCTCCGCCGCCAGGCGGCCTGAACACGCTTGTGCCAGAACTGGCGCCTGTGCCGCGAACGGCAGACCTGGGGATAGCCAAATTCCGCCCGCTCGGACTCTGAGGGCCTGCAAGATTGGCCGGCAAGCCCAGGGACGCGCCAAGCTCTGGCGACGATTCGGCGATGGTGGTGAACAACTCGACAGAACGCTTGTCGGTGCTGCTGAGTCGGTCATTCCAGCTCACCTCGACGCGCACCGTCTTCAAACGGGGCTGGTCGGCGGTGGGCGAATTGACCGTGACCTCACGGGCGAAGGTGGCGTTGCTGAACCCCGCTGTGGTGGAAGACACTACCGTGCTGGGCGTCAGCTCGGTCACGATCTTGGTGTAGTCGTGCAGGGTTGAAGCAGACGGCAGTTCAAGTTCACCAAAGGCACGCAAGTCTTCAATCTTTTCTTGCGCCAGACGCACGGCTTCTGATCGCTGCTTGGAGTTGTCAGCGCTGCTGCGCAAAGACGCTTGCATGCCGACCACGCCAAGCAGGCCAATGGCCATCACGGCCAGGGCAACCAGGGCTTCGATCAGCGAGACGCCGCGCGAGGCATGGCGCAAGACAGGCATGCGCTTCATCGGTAGTCCTTCCATGAACTGGGCACGCGCACAAAGCTGCCCGTGTTCCAGCGCAGTTTGTCCATCACCTTCAGGTCGTAGGCGTAGGTGTTGGTGCTGGTGCCTGTGATGTCATTCTCTGCCACGGTGGCGCCCGTGATCTGGCCTGACACGACGCTGCTGCTGTCCCAGGCCGTGGCGCCGGCGGGCAAGCGCACATAGACCAAGCCGATGATGTTGACACCGACCACCGTGAACTGCAGATTGCCATTCACCACCAGCAGAATGGGGTCGGCCAATGAGCCCACGTCGCCCGCAGAACTGCCAATCAAGTCACCCGCCACCCAGATCGGGCGGCCAGGGTTCAGCGCAGCCGCAGTGCGCACCTGGGCAACCGTGCAGGGGCAGGCGAGTTCGATCATTGCCTGTTGTTTGCGAAAGGTTCCGGGCCGTGCGTTGAAGATGGCCGAGAACATGCGGTCATTCTTGGAATAGTCGGCCTGTCCCGTGATGGGCAGGTCAGACAGCCCGCTGAGTGAGATTTCATTTCTTAGGATGGTGGCCGTGCCACCTGGGCTGCCTACGCTGCCCACCAAAGTGGTGGCGCCCGGCGTGTCGATGTCGCCACCGGCTTGCACGGTGATGCCTGAGGCGCCCGCGCCCGAGTTGTAGGCCGCATAGCCCGCGCCAGCAATGTTGACATCGCCGCGCGCGGTCAGTGCGGCTTGTGGCATACCCGAAGCGCTGCCTGCCAGCGCCAGCGTGGCGGTCAGCCGCGCCCGGCCTTCGTTGAGGGCGCTTTGACCGTCAAAGTTCAGGCAATCGCCCGCGTCAAAACGGGTGCAACCCACCACCTGCACGCGCACGACGCCAGGCTGCCGGGCTGCACCCGTGGCCGCATCAGTCAACAAGACACGCTGAAAGCGGACCTTGAAAGCGGGTCGCAAATCGTTGGTGGCCGCCACCGTCAGCGAAGGAGGGGTGGTGCTGGGGCAGGCGCAATTCCAGCCCGGGTTGGCGGCGTCACCGTTGAAGACGCAGGCTGGCGTCAAGTCGCCGCCGCCAGCCAGCGTGTTGGCGGCGATGCGGCCCGTAGCGTCAACGTTCAGGTAGCGCTGGCGAAAAGTGGTGTCAGCGTTGTTGGTGCTGGCCGCGCAAGCGCCGGTGATGCGCCCGAAGTTCAGCATGCTGATGGCCCATTCCAGACCGGCTTCGGCCGTCTCAAGGGCCAGTGTTGAGCGGTACTGGTTGCTGGCAGTGCGTTGCTCAAAAATCAGGTTGCGGCTGGTGTACGCGGCCACCAGAGAGATGATGAAAAAAAGCACCATCACCACCACCAAGGTGGCCACGCCGCGTTGCCGTGAGCGTCTTGAAATGCGGGCGGCAGCCCTAAGTTGAAGGTGGTTTTTCATACCGGACAAATGTTGCCTGCGCTGCCCGTCGCGCCGAATTTCACCACGTCGTTGCGCAGGCGCACTCGGCTGAGAATGGCGCGTTTGATGTTGCCGTCAGTGGCGGACTTGGCTTCGATCTCGATCCGCAATTCACGCACCTGATACTGGGGCCAACAATTGGCAGTGCCATCGGGACAAGGTCTGGCGCAAGGCATGCGTACCGCCTGGCCACTCATGGGCTCCACAACGATCTCGAAGTGGGTCACGTCCATCACACGCGGGTCGGTCAAGTCCTGTTTTGAGCCGTATGGGGAAGTGTCAGGTACGAGGGTCTTTATGACGCCTTTGGTGCCGACAGCGGTGCTGACTGGTTCCAAGCGAAAGCCAAACATGCTGCGCAGGACACCCGCGCCTGAACTCGACGGATAGTAGGTAAACGTGAAGTAGCCGTTGTTGGTGCCCGATGTCTGCCAACCGAAAGGGTTGCCGGCAGAGCCGCTGTACGGGTTGGCCAGGGCCTTGTTCGCCACCGAGCCGGTCCACCAGACGGTGTCCAGCACGTAGGGAGCTTCCGACGACTCAGCCAGCGAGCCTGCGCGCCTGAGTTCGCGGGTAATGATGTCGGCGGCCGCACGCAGGTCCTGCTGAAGCTGGGTTTCCAGCAGCAGCTTGCGGTTCTCGACCAGTTGGCCCGACATGATCAACGACGCTGCGGCCACGACGATGAGCCCGATGGTCACACCCACCATCAATTCAACGATGGACATACCCGCCTGCCACCGCCGGCTCGCAGCCAGAGAATGACGCTTCAGCATGTGGTGCCCCCCACCGTTGAGCCGCTGGGCGTGCAACCCTGGACCTGACCAGATTGTTTGATGATGTTGCGCAGGCGGCGGGCAGTGTCGATGCGGGTATCGATCCAAAAGGTGGCCAGGCCCGCAATTTCGGCCATCTGGGCGACATAGACGCCGCCCGTGCGCGGGTCGATGGTCAGCCGCACCAAGCCTGACCGCGATGCAAGAACCTCGACCCCGTCGGACTTCAATACTTGAACGGTGCGGACCTCAGTGCTGGTGGGGTCTGTGCAGCGCGATCCGGCTGCTGCCGTGCAGTCGCAATCGGAGACGGTCAATGGCGGCAAGGTGCTTGCGAAGCTGATGTAGCAAGTCATGGTGCTATCCGACTGGAAGCGCATGTGCATGAACACGCCCCGGCTGATGGCTTCGCTGCGTGCATAGTGCAAGTTGGTCACCAGCTCGGCGTTGATGCCACGCAGCCGCTGCATCAGGATCATGTCGCGAAAAGACGGCGCTGCCAGGGTGACGATGATGGCAATGAGTGCCACCACG